>CAZXMD010000070.1:8038-9278 GCA_964641635.1 uncultured Candidatus Finniella sp.
AAAGGTTTAGATCCCATGTCTTTAAAAGTTTTGATCCTTGGTGTTAATGGATTTATTGGCAGCGCCTTAACCGAAGCCATTTTAAAAGAAAAGTCCTGGCAGGTTTACGGGATGGATATGGGGACGGATAAGATTGAAGGGTTCCTGGATGACTCGCGTTTCCATTTTGTGGAAGGCGATATTACCATCAATAAAGAGTGGATAGAATATCACATTAAGAAATGTGATGTGATTCTACCGCTGGTTGCTATTGCAACACCTGCCATTTATGTATCTGATCCGTTACGGGTTTTTGAGTTGGATTTTGAGGCCAATCTGGAAATTGTTCGCAAATGCGCTCAATATAAGAAACGGGTTGTTTTCCCTTCCACATCTGAAGTCTACGGAATGTCGCAAGATCCCTCTTTTGATGAAGAAACCTCCAATCTTGTCTTAGGCCCAATTCATAAACAACGCTGGATTTATTCTTGTTCTAAGCAATTGCTTGACCGGGTCATTTACGCGTACGGTATCCGTGATGGGTTGAATTATACCCTGTTTCGCCCCTTTAACTGGGTTGGGCCGAAACTTGACAATATCTATTCTTCAAAAGAGGGATCTTCCCGCGCTGTGACCCAATTTATATGGGATATTCTTCATAAAGGTGAGGTTAAGCTCGTCGATGGAGGGCAACAGCGCCGCACCTTTACCTGTATTGACGATGGCATTAAAGCGCTTCTTAAAATTATTGAAAATAAAGATGGTTGTGCCTCAGGGCGTATCTTCAACTTAGGGAACCCTCAAAATGATGCCTCCATTCAAGAACTGGTAGACTTGCTGATTGAGCTCATTCGGAACTATCCGGGGTATGAGGAGATTGCGCAGAAAGTAAGGATCACACCTGTTGATTCAAAAGACCATTACGGGGTTCATTATCAAGATACTCTCCATCGCGTTCCTTCCATCGAGAATGCGAAAACATATTTAGGGTGGTCTCCGGAAGTCGGGTTGAGGGAAGCTTTGAAAAAAACATTAGATTATCACCTTAAAAAACCAGCCTTGCCTCTAGATGATCAAGAGGCTGCGTAACGAAACGGATGCAGCTTGCAATAAAAATTGATGTTGACACAGAACGGGGAACGAGAGAAGGTATTCCGGGCCTCCTGGAAACTCTCAGTAAATTCAACATTCCTGCAACGTGTCTCTTTTCGCTAGGGCCCGATAATACGGGGCGCGCCATTCGGCGCATTTTTCGCCCCGG
>CAZXMD010000071.1:0-3329 GCA_964641635.1 uncultured Candidatus Finniella sp.
GGAATAAAGAATTTTAGGCTTTTTTCTCTCTTAATCAGTTACCTCTTAATCAATAAGGAAAAATTTTTTCAAATAGCGGTGACAATGAAGAGGATGTCATATCTATCAAATATTGTCTCTTGTTTCCTGACAATAAACACCTACATGTAACATAGAGCTTTTTACACCCTGAAGTAACACAGGCGTATCAGTGGACATTCCACACCATACTTGATGAGGAGTTTTTCGTTGTCATCGTCGATCTCAAGGGATTCAAAGACTATTACCATATGCTAACATCTAAGAAGATAGAGAGATTTTTTACGTGCATGACTTTTAAGGACTAAGATGAAGAAACGGATACTATCAAGTTGCTTTAGTTTGGCATTCATACTTGGCTTGGGGGATTTTTACCTTTATCCCCATGGTCTACAAACTTTTAGAATGAAACAGATTCATGACATCCTTTACAATACCTATTTCCCTGAAGATCCTCTTCTAACTACAACACAGCGGGCCAAAAGAATTCTTTATAAGCATTTAATGTGGTTTAAGATAAAAGAAAATCCCCAGATTAAGGCAATCCTGAATCCTCTTGTTGACTTTAAGGCTAACCTCCCCCCTAAAATTCGGGAAGATTTTAAGGATGTCGTTAATAAAGGCATTAACAAGGTTCCCATCGACCGCGTTGAGGAGTTTCGAAGGGAGCTCATGCGTCAAGCTCCTATTGACGTTCAAAGGAAAATATTAATTGCTCGTCAAGCTTGGCTCTATCTCATATATAGTACACCGTTGGCAAATGAGATCGCTGACCTTCCTCCTTCCCCCACCGTTGAAGGCGTCGATATGAATTTGGACTTACCCCCCAGTCGGTTATTCATTGACCAAAATGAAATTAAACACCGCGATGGTGAAATTGATTATCTTATTATCGGAAGTGGGCCTGCAGGGAGCGTTATTGCTCATGAACTGGCAAGGCAACGAAAGGTAAGGGTTGTCCTGGTTGAATCTGGCTCTTTTGTGAAACCCTTGTGTAAAAAAACGGAATTTGATCCTAACCTTATGGAATCGAATAACCTCCGCCGCACAACATCTGGCGGCGTTATCATTCGAAACGGCCATGCGGTGGGCGGGGGAACAACTGTTAATATCGACCTTGCTTTTTCGCCTCTTCTTCCCCAAATTCAGCAAAAGCTTCAAGCATGGGTTGATGGGGGTCATTTGCCTTCGGACTTCTTCCATTATGCCAACCAGGATTGGGAAAAACTAAAGCAAGCCTACAGTTGGGTGATGGCGCATGTTCGCACCCGTCGGGTGGATTTATCAGAGGTCAATCCCAATAATCGTTTATTGCTAGAGGGAGCGCCGCTGGCTAAGACATACGACCTGAATGCGAGAAAATCTGATAGAGAAAATGGTATTCTCAAGGTTTCTGCCGTGGAAGCATTTTTGCTACCGGCCTTGCAAAGAAAAGAGGGATTTAAAGGGGGGTTAAGCCTTATCTCTGACGCAAAAGCTTTGCGCGTTGAGATTGAAAACCAGGGAACGACCAAAAGAGCGACAGGCATTCGTTTATCTTTTAGGGAACCTTACCAGGATAAGTGCGTCATCAAAGATAGCAATCACCTAAAACCGGTTTTCAATAAGACCTATGGTTTAAAAGCCAAAACGATTATTTTATGCGCGGGAGCTCTGGGGTCAGCCGAAATTTTATTAAAGTCAGGGTTAGTGAACGACAATATTGGTAGAGGAGTCATTATCCATCCCTCCATGGGAGTCATTGGGACATTTGCCAAAGACATAAATGTTTTAGAAGGATTGTCTGCTTCGGTATATGCGCCTGCCTTTGATGGGTCCTATATTTTTGAAGCCATGTCTGCCGAGCCCAACTTTATTGCAGCCATACATCCGGGGAGTGGGCACGATATTCTTAATACCATTCGACATTTCAAGAAACTCGGTGGATTTGGAGTCATGTTGGTGGATTCAGTATCTTCTAATAACCGAGTCATACTTAACAAGAAAACGAATAAACCGGAAGTTTTTTACGAACTGTCCAGTGAGGACAAGGAGCGCATGAAAGAAGGTCTTTCTGAGGCCATGAAAATCCTCTTACGCCAAGGGGCACAAGGTGTGTTTCTGCCTTCTTCGGAAACGATTTATGAAGGAGATAAATTTTTTCCCATAAAATCAGCTGATAGGGTAGATTCAATGATGGATAGGCTGTTGCTTAAAGACGGGTTCAACTTTATATCGTCGGCCCATATGCAGGGTACAAACAAGTTAAACAAAGACGCTAAGCAAGGTGTCGTATCGCCTCGCTTCCGCGTTTGGGATGCTGAGCAAGGACTAGAATTTGCAAATTTTTATATTTGTGACAGCAGTGTATTTCCAACATCGGTCGGCGCTAACCCTATGCAGTCTATCTATACAATAGCTAAATTATTCACAGATCAGATATTGCTAAAATCAGACATGACAGGTCAATAAACTCGGTCTTCATTTCTCGGTTATAGACCACCTCTACTCTACCGCAGAATCTTCCAAAACATCGGAGAGCTCAACGACTTCAGTTCCTGACACAACGGCTCAAGGTTAGAGAGGCTTAAAGGATAGAGAGCAATGTATAATAGTTACACTTTGATTTTTAAAATAGATTTCTTAAATGTTGAATTTGGCCTTTGCTTTTAATAATCGCTCAGAAATAATCGTGCTATCCATTTCTGTAGCTGGTTTCTCAAGCTCAGGGATAAGTTCTCTTTTAACAATGTTTGCATCTAAGAGATGCTGGAAGCAGTCTGTTGAAGAGATATCACTAAAGATATCAAGAATAAGAGAGTTTGGATTCGGGGTGGAATCAAAAAAATGCTGAATAATAATAGAGGGCGGATTCTCTGTGAGAAAACGCAAGCTAATTGATAGGAGTGTCTCTGGGGGCAGGTCTTTCAGGATCCAGCGTATAGAGACGGGTTCGTGAGGCCTGTATTTAAAGTTTGAAAGCTTCTGTTCTAAAAGAATGATAATTTCTTCAATATCGTGTTCGCGAAGGGTAAAGTTTAGTTTTTCTAGGACATGCTCGGCAATTTCTTCTCCGGTGCTATGGACGAGATCGATCAGTAATGGGGTTATATTGGTTTGGGTTAATTCGCTAAGTAGGTCCCTATTTTCCAGGAGACTTTGCACGTCAGTGGTGTAGTCGTGTCGAATTAAAAAACTGAGTTTTCGGATAGGGGGGAAGAGTGAATGTTTGTGTAAAATGAGGGGGTGTGTCTCTTTTCCTAGTTTATCGGGATAGTAAAAAGCCGTTAGCTTTTCGGTGCGCTTCTTAAAGGTCTCGAGCATTTGAGAGA
>CAZXMD010000071.1:3339-9146 GCA_964641635.1 uncultured Candidatus Finniella sp.
GTCTTAACTCCAACAGTTGTGAATTTATTGCAGGAGATTTTTTCAAGGTCATCATCTACGAAGAAATAGTGCGTGGCTTTAACAATGCTGGGATGGTCAATGAGAGCCGATGTAACCAGGCCTTTTGGGCTCCCTGAGAAACAAATGCCTTCAATAAATATCCCTCTGTTCAGGGGTTGTTGACGTAAGTCAAGCTGCAAATTTTTAAATGCCGCCTGGTCAGAAAAGCAAATGCCGGTATTCGTTTCCATGGAACGCGCCATATTTGCAAGATATTCCAAAGGATTGGATTGATGCTTCCATCGGGCGGTGAGGACAGCAACCGGAACGCCTTTCTTTTTGAAAGAATTAATTATAGCACCCGTATTCTCTTGGCGAAGGAAATTTTTACGATCTAAACCGCTGATAGCGACAACGGTACAATCCCAGTCCGTTAACAGAAAAAAAGTATCTTGTGGATTCAAAGAAGCTTCTTGTTCATGTGCGAAGAGAAGTTCTTCATAAGCAGCAATGGTTTTAACCTTGATTCGCTCCGGAAATTCTTTCTCCTCATCCATTCCATGAAGGGGGGAAAGAATTGTCCATGAGATCAGAATGCCTGTAATAAGCAATTTATAAATCAAAGGTGGCGCTCCTCATATTGGCTCAAAACATCTATTAGCTACAGCGTTTTATCAAGTGACTTATAATAAGCTAACAACTTCTTGCCCTCCTCATAATATTCACTATCTTGGGGAATGAAGTGGGTAAGAAGCTGTTCCACGCCGAGTCCTTCTTTTGTTGTGAGCTTTAAAATAGTCGGATCTTGGGTGATGATTTTCATCAACAAGGGAAGATCTTGCCCAATAGCCGTGAAAATGAGAGGGATGCCATCTTCATCAAACATTTCTTTTAGCTCTTTTAGATGCTTCATGACAAATTCTATATTTTGGAATCGCTTGAAGTCACAGGAAAGTGCTAAGAAATTCCGTTGATCATCATGATGAGCAAAAATATCAGGACATTGTTTTTCAACAAAACTCAACAATTCAGCGGGAGAATGAGAGAGGAACAAGTTAAAGTAGTGATCCGTTAACTGGCTTAAGAGCGGAAAGCAACCCCCGTACTGAAGAAGCGTTTTCAATGTTTTTCCTTGAAGAGGGTGAGCATGAATCACGTTTTCTAGCAGGTTGTATCCATAATCACTTTTTAAGGTTACAAGATCCAAAGCATTGGGAAAAAGCGTGGGGAGGGCTTTTTCAAAAACGTCTGCATTTTCGTTCGTTAAAGAATAGGTGACCTTCATCATGTTAGATTGAGTAATCTGTCCGCTCTCCACAGCGCTTAAAAATTCTTCAGGGTTACCATTCAGCAAATCAGGAATATTATAAGAGAGTATGAGCTGCGCTTGGCGTTCTTTTTGAATATTATATATGGATGAATCAAAGTTTCCTAGTTTGTCATACAGATAGAATCTTAAGTGCTCTGGATTGGGGATAGTCCTAAAAGCCTCTTTAATTTTGGATTGTGAGTTTTCATTTCTTGCTTTCCCCAACTTTTCGTGCCATTTCATGAAAATCGGGTCGCTAAAGGGGGAAGGTGTGCATATATTGCATATGTCTAGTGTTCCAAATTCTTCGACAAAGGGGGGGTAAAAGTCAGGACAAAGTCCTGCTTCTTTTTTTGCTTCTAGTTGTTTCTTTAAGACGTTTTCTATGAAGAAATACTCAGGTTTACCCTGTCCTCTTAAGAAATTTTTCTGCAAAAATGGGATCAGGGTTAATCCTTCCTGGTTCTTGTACTCAAAGAACAAAGGATCTTTTACGAGGGTATCAAAAAGGTGCTTGTCTTCGCTAACCGTTGAAGAGAAGGATGTGAAGTAGGGGATGAAAAACAAAAGCGGGTTGCCGGATGAGGGAAGAATTGCCGTATAAGAAAGGCCATTTTGAATGAGCCTTTTCAAGGCAAGTTCGATGGTTGAGCGCGCTGCCAAATGTTCTTGGGTAAAATATTTCAGAAATTTTTCTGCCAAATGGATTTGGGAAATCCGTTTATCACTCTGGTCATGAAAGAACAGATGTTCTATAGCAGAAGGCGACAGTTGTTCTAGGGGTAGCATTTCTTTCAAAAACCAATAATCTGCCACTTGTTTGGCTGTTGGAGTGGTAAATTTGGTGAGCCCTTTCCATTTTCTATAGCTGTTGGAAGAAAGGGACGCACGAATGCCTTCGTCGATCATGTCTTCGGTAATGGGGAAGACATGCTGGTGGAAAGCGTCAAGGGTTTCTGCACTACCATTAGCAAGGATCTCCACCCCCCAACTCCGTTTGATTTTTTCATCAATAGTGGAGAGGTCGTAATTTTGAAAAACATAAGCATGTGTTTCCAACATATTGCCTTTTGATGAATCATCGCCTTTAGAAATACAGGCTCTTACTAAAGCAATGATATCTTCTTTGGATAGAATCTGATCAACCGATGTTTTTAGAACAATATCCAGCACAACTTTTAAAGTATCTACGTTTCCACTATTGATAGCTAAAAGAGTGAGTTCGTGGGGAGTGAGAGCGATCTTTTGAACAATCTCAGGGTAAGATTCAAAAAATTGCTGGACGCCTTCCGCATGTCCATTTCTGATAAGATGAGAAAAAGCGTGAACAGAGACGGTCTCTTGGACAGGCTGACCCGTTAGGCCTTGGTGTACAAGGCCATATAATTTCTTGATGACGGGCTTTTCATAGAGGCTATCCGCCATAATTTGAGTGTGGTCGCTTAACCAACGCCCAACATCAGAGATGGTGCAGCTTGTTAGTAGGTTTCTGAACACCTTTTGTTGAGGTTCGGTTAAGGGAAAGCGGTCTATGGAAAAGGTCTTTGATTTTTCAGGATCCCACATAAGGGAAGGGTGGAGAAGAAGGCGCACTTCTGCAACAGATTTGGCTAGTTTTTCTAGCCTACTGGAAGAAGAAGAAATGCTGAGTGTTCCCTTTTCAGATTCTGCAATTTTTTCTGAAAGTTCACGATGGGCCCGCTTATAGAGATTTTGAGTACTGGGGAGTTCCGAAGAGACCGTTGTCCTATCTTCTGGATTGTCCAGGTAAAATATATGACCGCCTCCAAAAGAGGGGTAACTATAAGCATCTAAGGCCTCTGGTTGAACAAAAACTACCGTCCAGGCGCTATTCGGCACATCTTTTGACACGCAGCCAAAATATTGTTCATAAAGGGACTGGTAGGGTAGGTAAGACGTTGCCACCATTCCTAAAAGTTGCGTCCCCTCTTCAAAGCGCCTGAGGGTATCTGGCATTTGAACACTATGGGAGTTAAAGAAGTACTCTACGGAGTTAGAGCTGGTATAGGTTGTCCGTAACCCTGAGGTTACGGCCATGTTTGCACAAAGTCGACGGTTCATGTTGCCATTCTGATAGTCTGCAATATCTGAATTGCCAACAGAAATGGCCATTGTTGAATGTCCGCGAAAATAGATGTCTGTTGCTCGTACCCCTGGATTTGTTCCTTTTGCAGCAGGGTTAATGGCAAGGAGTTCTCGTAAAACCGTGTTTGTGATCGGTAGAAACTTTGCTTCCGGTTTTGAGGCATGGTGCATGGGAAGCCATTTTTTATGTTGCCTTTCAAGTTCTAAAACATCTGCAATGCGTTCAAAATCAGTATTAAGGGGTTTGGTGTCCCGTTTAAGTTCACCTTCATTTTCGAAAGAACGTTTGTGATAAAGCTTTAGGTTCTCAATATCAGCCTGGCGACGGGAAAGGGCGCTTTTTGGGTCCAAAGGTTTGACATAATCAGTTCCCAATTGTACTTGCAATAGCAAGTCTGAAAGAGTTGGCGTGTTATCTTCTTCATCTTGTAGGATGATCAGTTCAGGGGCAATCACGGGATACAGGGGGAGCGGCAGAGATTCTTCAGAAGTATTTATATTATAAAGCTTTCCATTTTCATCAAAGTAGAGAGTCTTAAAGGTCTTTAATTTAGCAAGGCGCTCGTTTTGTTTTTCTATGCTTAGAGGATCCATGCTTTTTATTTTTAAATGAGCGGCTGCTTTCGCGGCAACAGCCTTTCCCATGAGAAAACGATTTTGTTGGGCGTCAAAAGAAACGATTTGCTGAAGTGGTTTCTTTAAGGAATCAGAATGTATAGTTCGTTGCCCGTTACTGCTTCCAGAGGCATCTTGATCAAAGTTGATGGTTTGATATGGCTGGGGAGGAAAAATGACGTTTTCAAACGCATTTTTTCCGGTTTTAGAAACTTCCTCTTGCAGAAGAAGCCCTGTTTGTTGCGCGTTTGCTGTAGCTGTTCTCTTTTCTGCTTCTTTGGTGGCTTCTTCGACAATCTCTTCGAAGTTATAAATTGGCAATGTCCAAGAGACCTTAGCAGACATGTCCACTTGAGGCGTACCTTCCAGGTGGAGCCTATTCTTAATGAGGGGGTTCTTTTTAGTTGAAAAAGAAGGAATGGTTTTGTTTATGACCAGATGGTGCAACAAATTTTGAGATGTTTCGGTCATAAGGCTTTGAAATAACGGTTGAAAAAGGGTGATTTCTTCCGCTGTGTTTGATGGTGTAAATGTGGGGGTGTTTTTTTGAATCGCTTCTAAAATATCTTTTACAGGTACCCACGTAAAATGGCGGTATTCCTGAGAGTGCTTTGATAGCTTAAAGGTTAGCGCGCTTTTAAGGCGTTCATTAAAAATAGCTGCATCAACATATTGTTGTTCCACAAAATACATGCGGTTTAGAAAGGGTTGAGATGGAGAATCAGTAGTACCGTTGTTTGGTTTGAGGCTATATAAATCAACGAAAGGCTGGGTATTCAGGAAATCACGATGTGGGCAATAGATATTAAAAGTCTCTTCTCCTCCTTCCCGGGTTGCCGTTCCGGCCAGGGTTTCATCTTCCTTATCACTTTTGCCGCCCGGGTTGCAGTATGTATCCTCATCACGAAAGCCAAGGAGCACTTTTATTTCATTCTCATGACGGGCATAGAATAAGCAGCCGGCCGCTGTTTGTTCACGATTGGCTTTGAACGCTAATCGTGAAGGTAATGCCCCCTGTTTAAGAGCGCCTATATTATTTGTAACGTCTCCTATATCCTGCATGGCATAGATGGGCAAACATGTTTGAAAAGTAAACGTTGTTACTAAGAGATAAGTCGTGAATCGACGAAAATGCATTTAAGAAGCTCCATAAATCAAATGTTTTAGATTATTAATTTTTCTGTAATTTTCCATATAACATTTTTTTAATTAATATTCAATTGTTTCTTGAATTTGTAGGAATTTGAGTTTTAATTAAAAAATTTTGATTTCTTATTTAACATTTTTCCAGATTTTGCGCTTTGATAGATATAAGACGATGGTGAGGATAAGTAGGTAGAAGATAACTTTGACACCCATTTGCTTGCGTTGTTCCATTTCCGGTTCGGCTGCCCAGGACAAGAAAGTTACGACGTCTTTTGCCATTTGATCTATGGTGGCTTTGGTGCCATCAGCATAGTTAACTTGTCCCTCAAAAAAAGGTGGCGCCATGGCAATTTGCCGACCGGAGAAATAGGGGTTGTAGTGCATGCCTTCTGTTACAGTTGTGTCGGTAGGCGCTGCGCAATAACCCGTGATTAGGGCATGAACATAGTTTGCACCACCCACCCTTGCTTTCGTAATGAGGGAAAGGTCGGGCGGTAAAGCGCCATTGTTTGAGGCGCGGGCAGCTTTATCATTGGGATACGGTGAGTGAATCTTGTCAGAGATGATCCCTTTGCGCTGAATAGGTTGGCCTTCATCATTCAAATCTGGTTGGTCATGTTCTGCAGCCAGG
>CAZXMD010000072.1:0-9015 GCA_964641635.1 uncultured Candidatus Finniella sp.
GTTTTTGATGGAGCGCAAGCGGATGAGATTGTTGACGCCTTGGAAGCAGCAGGAGCTGACAGTAGCGGTCAGGTGGTTCTGTATGATGGCCGGACGGGTGAACCTTTTGATCGCCAAGTAACAGTTGGGTATATTTATATGCTGAAACTTCATCACTTAGTCGATGATAAGATTCACGCACGTTCTATCGGCCCCTATAGTTTGGTTACCCAACAACCGTTGGGTGGAAAAGCTCAATTTGGTGGTCAACGATTCGGAGAAATGGAAGTTTGGGCCCTTGAAGCTTATGGAGCTGCCTTTACTTTACAAGAAATGTTGACCGTAAAATCAGATGATGTGTCGGGAAGAACAAAGGCCTATGAAGCTATTGTTCGGGGAGACGATAACATGGAAGCAGGCGTGCCTGAATCATTTAACGTTTTGGTCAAAGAATTGCGGTCTTTGGGGCTTAATGTTTCATTTGAACAACAAGTATAATTTGATAGATGGGATTAGATAAACCATGAATTCTTTACGTAAAGTTATGGAAAACGTTGAAGTTGCTCCTGGATTTGATGCGATTCGCATCTCAATTGCGAGTAGTGACCGGATACGTTCTTGGTCATACGGCGAAGTAAAGAAGCCTGAAACAATTAATTATCGGACATTCAAGCCCGAAAGAGACGGCTTGTTCTGTGCGCGTATTTTTGGCCCTATTAAGGACTACGAGTGCTTGTGTGGAAAATACAAGCGGATGAAGTATCGGGGTGTTGTTTGTGAAAAATGTGGCGTGGAAGTTACGTTGAGCAAAGTTCGGCGTGACCGGATGGGGCATATTGAGTTGGCTTCCCCTGTTGCGCATATCTGGTTTACCAAATCCTTACCAAGTCGCATTGGGTTGTTGCTTGATTTGTCTCTGAAAGATTTAGAGCGCGTCCTCTATTTTGAGAATTATATCATTATGGACCCTGGAATGACCCATTTGAAAAAGGGTCAGTTGATTTCTGAAGATGAATTTATGCGTATTCAGGATGAATTTGGGGAAGATGCTTTTACTGCAGGTATCGGAGCTGAGGCTCTTAAGAGTATGCTTTCTGACATCAACCTGGAGCAGGATCAAGAAAAACTTCGTCTTGAGATGGTTGATACCACATCGGAAATACGCCGCAAGAAGCTTGTGAAACGTTTAAAGCTCATTGATGCATTTTTAGAGTCCAGCACGCGTCCAGATAGCCTTATTCTAGATGTCATACCCGTCATTCCGCCTGAGCTTCGTCCTTTGGTTCCTTTAGACGGAGGTCGGTTTGCGACAAGTGACTTAAACGATCTTTACCGACGGGTTATTAATCGTAACAATCGGTTGAAGCGCCTAATTGAATTGCGCGCTCCTGATATTATTGTTCGCAATGAAAAGCGTATGTTGCAGGAATCTGTGGATGCGCTGTTTGATAATGGTCGGCGGGGTCGGGCTATTTCCGGGGCGAATAAGCGCCCCTTAAAGTCATTGGCAGATATGCTGAAAGGTAAACAGGGGCGTTTCCGTCAAAACCTTTTGGGTAAACGCGTTGACTACTCAGGACGTTCAGTGATTGTGGTCGGGCCTGAACTTAAGCTGCATCAATGTGGGCTGCCGAAGAAAATGGCTTTGGAGCTTTTCAAACCATTTATTTATGCGCGCTTGGAGCGGTATGGACTCGCAAATACCTTGAAAGCTGCCAAACGGATGGTTGAAAAGGAACGTCCAGAAGTTTGGGATGTTTTAGAAGAGGTTATCCGGGAACATCCTGTTCTCTTAAACCGGGCGCCAACGCTCCATCGCTTGGGAATTCAAGCCTTTGAACCAATGTTGGTTGAAGGAAAGGCTATCCAGTTGCATCCATTAGTTTGCGCTGCTTTTAATGCGGACTTTGATGGTGACCAAATGGCTGTTCATATTCCCTTGTCTTTAGAGGCGCAATTGGAAGCCCGCGTCTTAATGATGTCAACGAACAATATTTTGAGCCCGGCAAACGGACGCCCCATTATTGTTCCTTCGAAAGATATTGTTCTCGGTTTGTATTACTTGACCTTGCTCAGTGATGGGCAACCTGGTGAAGGAATGACTTTTGGATCGATTCTCGAAATTGAACATGCCTTGGCTGAGAAGATTGTTCACCTTCATACAAAAATTAATGCAAGAATTTCCGTCATGCAAGAAGATGGGACAACGACAACGAAGCGCGTTGAAACGACGCCGGGCCGCATGCTCCTTGGGGAATTGTTACCTAAGCATCCAAAACTTGGGTTTAACCTTGTCAATCAAGAGCTAACCTCGAAAGAAATTGGCAATTTGGTTGATCTTGTTTATCGGCACTGTGGCCAAAAAGATACCGTGGTCTTTGTGGACCGGATTATGGGGATGGGTTTCACTTATGCCACAAAGGGAGGAATCTCCTTTGGTAAAGATGACCTTGTCATTCCACCTGAAAAAGAGAAGCTCATTTCTCAAACTAAAACAATGGTTTCAGAATTTGAGCAGCAATATGCAGATGGCTTAATCACTCAAGGTGAAAAGTATAATAAAGTCGTTGATGCTTGGACGCAATGTACGGATAAAGTAGCTGAAGCTATGATGAAGGCTATCTCTAAGACGCGCGCAGGGGAGCCTGTTAACGCCGTTTATATGATGGCTCATTCCGGGGCCCGTGGTTCTGTCGGCCAGATGAAACAATTGGCTGGTATGCGTGGATTGATGACAAGGCCATCAGGCGACATCATTGAAACGCCCATTATTTCAAACTTCAAAGAAGGGCTGACCGTTTTGGAGTACTTCAGTTCCACTCACGGTGCTCGTAAAGGATTATCTGACACTGCTTTGAAGACAGCGAACTCCGGATATCTGACGCGTCGTTTGGTTGACGTTGCCCAAGACTGTATTATTACAGAAACGGACTGTGGGTCATCTCGTGGTATTGTGCTAAGCGCTGTAGTCGAAGGAGGGGATACAATCGCTTCTCTATCTGATCGGGTGTTGGGGCGTAGCTCAGCCAACGATGTACTTAATCCGATGACAGGAGAAATGATTGTTTCGGCTGGCCAATTAATATCGGAAGCCGACATTGAAGCGATTGAGGCTGCGGGTATCGATTCCGTTATGATCCGCTCTGTCCTTACTTGTGAAACGGATTTTGGTATCTGTGCAAAATGTTATGGTCGCGATTTGGCGCGAGGAAGGCTTGTGAATCAAGGAGAGGCGGTTGGTGTTATTGCTGCGCAGTCCATTGGGGAGCCAGGAACGCAGTTAACAAAGCGAACCTTCCACATTGGAGGAACAGCGCAGCGTGGTGCCGAGCAGTCCAGTCTCGAAGCATCCTATCATGCGACAGTTACCATTCGAAACAAGAACATTGTAAAAAATGGAAGCGGGGCAAACATTGTCTTGGCGCGTAATAGTGAGATTGTTCTCGTTGATGATCAGGATCGTGAAAAATTCCGTCAGCGTATACCATATGGTTCACGTATACTCGTTGAGGAGGGTGAGACCGTAAAGCCTGGTCAGCGCCTGGTTGAGTGGGATCCCTATACAATTCCAATTATAACGGAGCGCGATGGTATCGTTCATTTCGTTGATTTGGTTGAAGGTCTGTCTATTCGTGAGATTGTTGATGAATCAACGGGAATTTCAAATCGCGTAGTTGTTGACTGGAAGCAACAGGCTCGTGGAAGTGACCTTCGCCCGATGTTAAGCATTCGAGATAAAGACGGAAATCCTGTTATTTTACCAAATGGTATGGAGGCGCGTTATTTCCTAACAGTGGATTCAATTTTGTCTACGGAAAATAGCGTTAAGGTGCGTGCAGGAGATATCCTTGCTCGTATCCCGCAAGAAAAAACAAAGACACGAGATATTACGGGCGGTTTGCCGCGGGTCTCTGAATTGGTTGAGGCGCGTCATCCAAAAGATGCAGCCATTATTGCTGAGTTTGATGGTCGAGTTGAGTATGGCAAGGACTATAAGGCAAAACGACGAATACTGGTTATTCCAACAGATGAGTCTTTGCAACCAATGGAATATTTAGTTCCAAAAGGGCGCCACATTACGGCTCATGAAGGAGATTATGTTAAGCGGGGCGACTTGTTGGTTGATGGAAGTCCTGTGCCTCATGATATTTTGAGAATTTTAGGAATCGAAGCTCTTGCAACTTATCTTGTGAGCGAAATTCAACAGGTTTATCGTTTGCAAGGTGTTCGCATAAATGATAAACATATCGAAGTCATTGCACGTCAAATGCTTCAAAAATATGAAATTACTGATCCAGGAGACACAATTCTGATACGTGGCGAGCAGGTTGACCGAAGCGACTTAGAGCATGCGAACAAAGAAGCCGTGCAAAAAGGTTTGAAAGCGGCAGCTGGCATACCAATTCTTCAGGGAATTACAAAGGCCTCCTTGCAAACAAAATCATTTTTTGCGGCAGCTTCATTCCAGGAGACGACAAGGGTCTTGACCGAAGCGGCTGTCTCTGGCAAGGTTGACGGGCTTGTTGGTTTGAAAGAAAATGTTATTGTGGGACGGCTTGTCCCCGCAGGAACAGGGAGTATGGTGCATAGTTTACGTAAACTCGCGGCGGAGCGTGACCGTATTGTAACGGTTGAAGCTCAAAGTCCGGAAGTTTCTGGTATACATATAGAGCAGACCGAAGAGAAGTCACAAACTACGTAAGCTTTTTTTTGAAGCTGAGATCGAGAAACCGTTGACTTATTTGAATAGCGTGGGTACTATGCCATTGGCTGGTTGTGTGTCTAAACGTATTCAATCTGGCAATATAGTTATTGTGTATTCGTAATAAGGAAAGAGGAATTAGGCACATGCCTACAATTAACCAATTAATTCGCAAGCCTCGGGCTCCTAAAGTGGGGCGGAATAAGGTGCCTGCATTAGAGGCTTGTCCTCAAAAGCGCGGTGTGTGTACGCGTGTTTTCACGACAACACCGAAGAAGCCCAACTCTGCTTTGCGTAAAGTCGCTCGTATCCGTTTAACCAATGGATTTGAAGTTACGGGATATATTCCCGGTGAAGGTCACAATTTGCAAGAACACTCCGTTGTTTTGATACGGGGAGGGCGTGTAAAGGACTTGCCCGGTGTGAGATATCATATCATTCGTGGCGCTCTTGATACGCAAGGCGTGAAAGATCGCCGCCAATCTCGTTCAAAGTATGGCGCTAAGCGTCCTAAGTAAGATTTAGTTAAGAGGGAAATACAATGTCACGTCGTCGCGCGGCTGAAAAAAAGGAAATCCTACCGGATCCAAAGTTTGGGGACTTTGTTCTCGCCAAATTTATTAATAGCATTATGTCTAAGGGAAAAAAATCTACAGCGGAACGAATCGTTTATGAGGCCCTTGAGAAAATGCAGGGGCGTGGTGGCAAAGATGCTATTCATTTGTTTCATGATGCTTTGGAAAACGTGAGGCCGTCTGTTGAGGTTAGGTCTCGGCGGGTTGGGGGAGCGACTTACCAGGTTCCAACGGAAGTCCGCCCTGAACGTGCTCAAGCCTTGGCAATTCGGTGGTTGATTGGTGGGGCGCGTAAGCGATCTGAAAAAACAATGGTTGATCGTTTGTCGGCTGAGCTTTCTGATGCTGCGAATAATCGGGGCACGTCTGTTAAAAAGCGTGAAGATACTCATAAAATGGCTGAAGCCAATCGTGCGTTTTCGCACTATCGTTGGTAGGGGGAATATCAATGTCAAGAACTACCCCCCTGAACAAATACCGCAATATCGGGATTATGGCGCATATCGATGCCGGCAAGACTACGACGACAGAGCGGATCCTTTATTACACTGGTCGTTCCTATAAGATAGGTGAGGTTCATGAAGGTACAGCCGTCATGGATTGGATGGAGCAAGAGCAAGAGCGTGGTATTACAATCACATCTGCTGCGACGACCTGTTTTTGGAATGACAATAGAATTAATATTATCGATACCCCCGGTCACGTTGACTTTACAATCGAAGTTGAGCGGAGTTTGCGGGTTCTTGACGGCGCCGTTGCGGTTTTTGACGGTGTTGCGGGGGTTGAACCCCAATCAGAGACGGTCTGGCGTCAAGCAGATAAGTATCGCGTTCCTCGAATTTGTTTTGTGAACAAGATGGACCGGACAGGCGCTGATTTTTATCGGTGTGTTGATATGATCGTGGATCGGTTAGGGGCGCGTCCTCTCGTGATTCAATTGCCAATTGGCTCTGAGGCAGAGTTTGTTGGTATCGTTGATTTGGTGAGCATGAAGGCTATTATTTGGCAAGATGAGACATTGGGCGCTAAATTTGACGTCGTTGAAATCCCGGAAAATATGAAAGAAGCTGCCCAAAAATATCATGATCAATTGATTGAATTGGCCGTTGAGGTTGATGATAGCGCCTTGGAAAAATATTTGAATGGTGAAGAGCCGTCTCAAGATGTGCTCAAAGCATGTATACGTAAAGGTGTCTTGCTTGGTTCTTTTGTCCCTGTTTTGTGTGGAAGCGCTTTCAAAAACAAGGGTGTTCAGCCTCTCCTGGATTCTGTCGTTGATTACTTGCCTTCGCCTGAAGATGTTCCTTCCATAATGGGAACTTTGCCGGACACGGAAGAGGAAGCTGTTAGGAAGGCCGAAGATACGGCGCCTTTTGCTGGCCTTGCTTTCAAGGTTATGACAGATCCTTTTGTCGGATCATTAACATTTGTGCGTGTCTATTCGGGAACTTTAGGAACCGGAAGTTATGTTTTGAATTCCACAAAAGATGAGCGCGAACGCACGGGCCGCATGTTGCTTATGCACGCGAACAGTAGAGAAGATATTAAAGAAGCGCGGGCGGGTGATATCGTTGCCTTGTGTGGTTTAAAGAGCACCACAACAGGTGAAACTTTGTGTGACCCTGCGCATCCTGTTATCTTGGAGAAAATGGAATTCCCTGATCCGGTTATCGAAATTGCTGTTGAGCCAAAAACAAAGGCAGACCAAGAAAGAATGGGAATAGCCCTTGCGCGTCTTGCCAGTGAGGATCCTTCTTTCCGGGTCAGCTCAGATAACGAATCTGGGCAGACGATTATTAAGGGAATGGGCGAGCTTCACTTGGAAATTAAGGTGGATATAATGAAGCGCGACTTTAAGGTTGAGGCCAACATTGGCGCCCCTCAAGTTGCTTACCGGGAAACAATTACAAAGGTTGGGGATATTGATTATACCCATAAAAAACAGTCGGGTGGATCGGGCCAGTTTGCGCGAATCAAGATTAAATTTGAGCCCCTAGCGCCTGGTTCTGGTTTTGTTTTTGAAAATGAGATTGTTGGTGGAGCTGTTCCAAAAGAATACATTCCAGGGGTTATCAAGGGATTGCAGTCATCATTAGATACGGGTATTTTGGCGGGCTTCCCTGTCATCGACTTTAAAGCGACATTGTATGATGGAAGCTATCACGACGTTGATTCAAGCGCACTTGCCTTCGAAATTGCGGCGCGGGCGGCGTTTAGGGAAGGAATTGCAAAATGTGCCCCTAAACTCTTGGAGCCAATCATGGATGTTGAGGTTGTTGTTCCAGAGGAATATATGGGAGATGTCATTGGTGACTTAAACAGTCGTCGTGGTCAGGTAACAGGGATGGATCAGCGCGCAAATGCACGTGTTATTCTGTCCAAGGTTCCTTTAGCCAATATGTTTGGGTATGTTAATACATTGCGTTCCATGTCTCAGGGACGGGGCCAATTTACAATGCAGTTTGATCATTATGAGCAAGTGCCGCAACATGTTGCAGATGAAATTCGGGCAAAATCGAGTTAAGGGTTTACAAAAAATAAAGCGTTAAGATAGTTGAGAGGGTAAAATGACGAAAGCAAAATTTGAGAGAAATAAGCCGCACTGTAATATAGGCACGATCGGTCACGTAGACCACGGGAAGACCTCATTGACAGCAGCGATAACGAAAGTATTGGCGGAAACGGGTCAAGCAAGCTTTACGGCGTATGACCAGATTGACAAAGCTCCAGAAGAAAGAGCGCGTGGCATAACGATTTCAACGGCGCACGTTGAATATGAAACAAATAACCGGCACTATGCGCACGTTGATTGCCCCGGTCACGCGGACTATGTGAAGAACATGATCACGGGAGCGGCGCAGATGGACGGAGCGATATTGGTTGTTTCGGCTGCGGACGGTCCGATGCCTCAAACGCGTGAGCATATATTGCTGGCGCGTCAGGTTGGTGTTCCTGCCTTGGTTGTATTTATGAACAAGACGGATATGGTTGATGATTCAGAGTTGCTGGATCTTGTTGAGATGGAGATCCGTGATTTGCTGACGTCGTATGGCTATCCTGGGGAGACGATACCGATTGTCCGAGGTTCAGCGTTGTGTGCGTTGGAAGGTAAGGATCCTGAGAAAGGAACGGAAGCGATCAAGAAATTGATGGCTGCGGTAGATGAGTTTATTCCTCAGCCGGAACGTCCGAAGGATCGACCATTTTTGATGCCGATCGAAGATGTATTTTCGATATCTGGCCGAGGAACGGTTGTAACAGGTCGCGTTGAACGGGGCGTTGTTAAGGTTGGTGAAGAAATTGAGATTGTCGGATTGCATCCGACGATTAAAACAGTTGTGACGGGCGTGGAAATGTTCCGTAAGCTTCTTGATCAGGGTGAGGCTGGAGACAACATCGGTGCCTTGTTAAGAGGAACGAAGCGTGAAGAGGTTGAGCGCGGTCAGGTATTGGCGGCGCCTGGATCTATTACGCCCCATACGGAGTTTGAGGCGGAAGCGTACATATTGACGAAGGAAGAGGGTGGTCGCCATACACCGTTCATGACGAACTACCGTCCGCAATTTTATTTTCGTACAACGGACGTGACGGGTATGGTATACCTGAACGAAGGGGTTGAAATGGTGATGCCTGGCGACAACATAGCGATGAAAGTTGTGTTGATTGCGCCGATAGCCATGGATGACGGTTTGCGGTTTGCGATCCGTGAAGGTGGCCGTACGGTTGGAGCAGGCGTTGTTTCAAAAATCTTGAAATAAT
>CAZXMD010000073.1:0-9004 GCA_964641635.1 uncultured Candidatus Finniella sp.
GCAATATGCAAAGCCGGCGTAAGTTTTGCGTATGGATTTTTTGGAACTCCGCGAAACAGTACATAAGTCGATAAAGATGAAAACAGGTAGGCGAAGATGGTCATGACCGCGCCAACTTCAACGACCATTTCTATCCGTTTCGCCAACGTATTGTCGAGCGTCAAGAACATGAGAAGAGAGGCCGCAACACTGGAAAAAATCAATGAAAACAGAGGCGTCCCGTCAGCCGATTCTCTGGCGAAGATTTTGGGAAATAATCCCTCTTGCGCCATGGAATGGGGCACCTGCCCTTGCATTAAGACCCATCCGTTAAGGCCGCCAAAAATTGAGATGAGAATACAGATCCCAACCACGGGCCCCACCCAGGCGCCAAAAACGAGGACGGCCGCATCCACAAAGGGCGCATGGGATTGTGCAAGAATCGTTGCCGGAATCAGCCCAAAAAGAACAATGGTTGTGAAAAGATATACGATGGCCACAAGACCGGTGCCAAAGAGTGTGGCCCGTGAAATGGTGCGGCCGGGATCCTGGACGCTATCAGCAGGAACGGTAGCGGACTCAAGTCCAATAAATGCCCAAAGGGTGAGGGCAAACGCTGAGCTTACCCCCTGAAAGATGCCTGTATCGGGCTTGTGGGTTGGAAAATAATTTTGCGTGTCAATGAAGAAGAGTCCTATCAAAGGAACAAGGATGAGGGGACACAGCTTTAAAATACTTGTGATCAACTGCACCCGTCCACCAACCCTCAAACCAATGCAATTAATAATCGTAGCTGTCCATAAAACGGCCAGGGCTCCTAAAAAACTCATCCAGCGGTGGGTTGAAAGAAAGGGGAAGAATAAGGACAGGTAACCGATGAAAGCAATGGAAACGGCGGCATTACTGGTCCATCCCATAATCCAATATCCCCAGCCCATCTGAAATCCAACGAAATTTCCGAAGGCATCCCGGCTATGGGTGTAAGGACCCCCGGATTTTGGATAGACAAGGGAAAGACGGGAGAACATGAAAGCCAAACACAAGGCCCCAAAAGCTGTTACAAGCCAACCCAGGATGCTGATGGAACCAATGGAGGCTAAGCTGGCGGGTAAGAAAAAGATCCCTGTCCCAATCATATTCCCAATGACCAGGGACGTCGCTGTCCAGAAGCCAAATATCCGGTGGTTCAAGGAGGGTTTTGTACTCTTCATAATAAGAATCTATTAACACCCAAAAAGAAAAAGACGTCAATAGGCCACTTGAGAACCATTAAGTTGAACCGAAGGACCAGAATTTCCCCGCTTTGTGAAAATTTGGGCAAAAGAAGCTGAGATTCCTATGGAAGAACCTGGGAAACCGGATGGCCATTTCCCCCCTACAACCACTTTCGAAAGGGGGATGGTTTGCCAATAAGGTACCCTTGCAAGTAGTTCACGTTTTCTTGAAAGAGGATAGAGGCTGTTTCAACATCCTCCACGCCTTCCGCCACGCATCTGATTCCCTGGGGGCGGGTAAGCGCGATAATCGCCCTGATAAAGTGAATATTGTTAGATTCTGGTTTCAGATCCTTTACAAACTGCGCATCAATCTTAACCTGCTGAACCAGATCTGATTTTAAATGCATCAACGACATATAGCCTGCGCCAAAGTCATCAATTGATACCTGACACCCCAGATCCCGCAGCTGGGTAATAAAGCGAATGGATTCATCGATATCCTGAAAGACAGATGTCTCGGTCAACTCGAGCGTGAGCCGACCCCGCAAGTCCGGGCGGGCCGCCATCTGTGCTTTTAAGGCGCCCAACCAGGCGGTATCACTGGCTGTAACGGCAGAAACATTAATAGCCAGGCGTAATTGACGGTCTGTCATTAATTCTTCAATAGCAAGCTGTTGCACCTTCTGGTCAATCAGATGAATTAGGCCTGTTTTCTCACAACTGGAAATAAAGTGGGCGGCAGGCAAGATTTCCCCTCTTTCATCCAGAATGCGCGCCAAACATTCATAATGATGAAGTTGCTGAGATCCAGTTTCAACAATAGGCTGAAAAGCCAAAAAAAGGCGGTTATCCAAAATAGCATGGTGAACCAAGGAAACAACATCCGTTTGGCTATCATGGGTCGTGCTTATAGGTCCAAGAGCTGTTGAACGAATCCTTTTCAAGCGCCGCAAGGAACTTTTGGCACTTTGAATCTCACTTTCAAAAGCTTTCATAGCCTGTGAGGCCGTATTTGGTTGTAAAAACGCCCCTTGCACAAAAGTCAAAGCCCCATCTAAAGAGCTTGTTAATTGAGCCTGAAGGCGATTGATAAGGCTTTGAATGGTATACTTGACCCATTGAAGGAGCCGATCGTCGCAGTCGTCAAGGCAAATCAGCCAAGCATCCGGTGCAAACCGGATAACCGTATCCGTAGAACGCACTGTTTTTCTTAAAAAGGGGTATAATTGAGAAGTAAGGCTTGCAATATGGCCGTGTTGCTCACTCATATGATCCAGCACAACCACAATAAAACCATATTTTCTCTGGAATCGAGCTGCGTAATTCAATACGTCATCGATTGACGAAGAAAAAGAACTGGATAGTGTATTTGTTGTCATGCTATTAACAGTTGTTCAACCTTTCTTCTTTAGAATAAAGGTTGAAATATTAACAATGTTTAAACGTTAGGGCTTGTCAGTATCAAATTATTGAGATATTTTCTGGGCTTGTGATTTGACTTTGATTTTTAATGGATTCAATATTATGGAAAATAAGTTCCCTATGACGGAAAAGAGTTATCTTCAGCTCCAAGAAGAACTCCGACACCTCAAACAAGTTGAGCGCCCCGCTGTGATCCGCGCTATTGCAGATGCCCGTGAACATGGTGACCTGTCTGAAAATGCGGAGTACCATGCCGCTAAGGATCGCCAAGGATTTATTGAAGGTCGGATCGTTGAACTGGAAAGCAAAATCAGTCTTGCAGATGTGATTGATGTCTCTAAGCTTTCAGGAACCAACATCAAGTTTGGAGCAACCATAACTTTGGTTGACGAAGATACGACAGAAGAACACATGTACCAAATCGTCGGTGGGGATGAAGCGGATATCCGTCACAAAAAACTCTCTATTACCTCACCGCTTGCCAGGGCATTGATTGGAAAAACAGTAGGAGACATGGTCGAAGTAGCGGCACCTGGTGGAAGCCGCGCCTATACTGTTTTAAAGGTTGAGTACGTATAGACTTTTGATTTTAATTTTTTACATTGTCACTTCGTTGCTCGCCTAGCTTTAGTAAGCATCACTCCTTGTTCCTTGTAGAAAAGGAAATTTAAAAGACTATAAAAATAGGGGGTTAAGCCCCCTCTTGAAGAGCCGTTTCAATCCATTCAATGAGTTTACTTTTGGCCAGTAGACCGGCTGTTTGCTTAACGACCTTACCGTTTACAAAGAACGTCATTGTTGGAATGCTGCGTACACCTAATTGGGCAGGCATTGTGGGGTTCTCATCGATATTTAACTTGAGAACCTTTACTTTCCCGGCCATTTCTTGAGCAACTTCTTCTAAAATGGGAGTAAGCATACGGCAGGGGCCGCACCATTCTGCCCAAAAATCTACGATAACGGGCAGATCCGCTTGCAAGACATCTTTTGTAAAATTTCCATCAGTGGTCGCATTCAAAGATGACATCTTCTTTCCTTTCTTTTTTCTTAAGGGCTTTTCCCCCAAAGGTTTAAACTTTATCCATTGAGACTATCATACCTTTATCAATATCACGGCTTTTAATGTAATTCCACCTTAAGAATGCAAGTGGGCGCTTTTGTTGCCAAATTAAACACGCCCTCATTAACGCAGCTTCCAGGAGCTGTTCCCGCCCCTTCTGTGACATGAAGCAGACCAAACGATGGGTTGTTTTCCCCTGCTTTTGTTTTGAGGGATGCGGCCTGTTTTGGGGTTAAAAGACCGGAATTTTCTGGCCCTGAAAGAACTAAAAAATTCTTCCTCAAGATAAGGTCACCCTCAACCGTAAAGTTACCACCCAACCTTGAGGGTGGCGCACCATTATCAGAAAGATGTCCAGCTCTTGCGAGATGAATCCAGAATTGATTGACTTCATCTCCAGAAATAATCCCATTACCTTGACCGTTAGTGACGTCCCCACCAAACCGTTCCTTTGCCAATGGGTCATTACCAGGCCATTGTCCAAAGCTATCCTGATAAAGGGCTGTGGCTAAGCGTATGCGATCAATTTCATTCAAAACAGCGCGAATTCTGGCGGCTTCAAGGACGTCTTGTCCCTTAAAAATAGCTCCCGCTAAAACACCGACAATAATCAACACCAGGGCAATTTCAATCAAGCTAAACCCAGGTAAACTAAACTTAAGCAAGTTTTGCGGTAAATGTTTACGCCTCATAAAACATCCCCCTTCTTTTTTAATTAATTCAAACCCTACCTGTTTTTTGCTAGTCTCTCAACTACTAAGGCTTTACAAGGGGAAACACGATGACCCGTCTGTACCATGTTGACGATCTTTACGCCAAGCAGACCTTAACACTGAATGAAGGACAAACTCATTATCTGCGCCATGTTTTACGGGCAACAACTGGTCATCGCCTAACCATTTTTAATGAACGGGACGGAGAATGGTCAGCCGTTCTGACGTCAGTGTCGAAAGCAATAACAACGGTTACCCTTGAAGAGCAACTTCGCTCTGCTGTTATGGGGCCAGATGTATCGCTCCTCTTTGCTCCCATTAAGCATGATCCCTTGACATTTTTGATAGAAAAAGCAACAGAACTTGGCGTGCGTCACTTTTACCCGGTCATGACAGAGCGCTGCAACATTTCCAGGTTGAATCATAATAGGGTTCTCGGTAATTTAATCGACGCGGCGCAGCAAAGTGAACGGTTTGATATTCCGACGCTCTATCCACTCATGTCTTTAAAGGAAACTTTGTCGAATTGGGACCCCCATGTCCTTCTGTTTGTCTGTCAAGAACGCGGCGAAGCGCCGTCTATTGAAGAAGCTTTACGGCTCTTGTCCTTCAATGAGCCTGCTGGCTTTCTGATTGGCCCGGAAGGTGGATTCTCACACCAAGAAATTGCTTACCTGAAGTCTTTTTCTTTTACGAAAAACATCAACCTGGGCCCCCGAATCTTACGCGCAGAAACAGCAGTCCTGGCGGCCATAGCGTGCTACCAGGCCTTGGTGGGAGACTGGAAAAATCCTGGGTGATTACCCCTGCTGCTCCAGAACTTTGAGTTGGAACTGATCCATGAGCAGTTCCTGGAGGTAGCCATCAAAACTTGTTTTTTTGTTCAGTTTTTGAAGGCTGATGGGGGGAAAGCTGCACGCCACGACAGGAACAAGGTATCCGCCGCCTTCACCTTCTTCCTCCAGAGAAACAAAGATTTCTTTAACCTCCAGGGTCATCTCACACAGCAATTGGTGGGTATAATCTTTGGCTCTGAAAACATGCAGATTTGGGGAGAACTCCTGGGTATGAACGAGAAATGAATCGCCGAGGGGGGCGAGCTTTGCTTCAAGACCTTGAGACAAAGCGGTTCCTCTTAGAGGGTAGAGCCTGTCTTAATGAATTTGGAACTTAAAAAACAAAATGAAAGTAACGTGTTATCTTTAGGTGTTTTTGCACTGTTATCCTGGGGAACCTAAAGGCGGCGCTTCGCTTGCCAGGGCTTCCTAAGCCCCAGGATGACAACTAAATATATTGACGGCACGCTCTGGGATATCTCGTCTTATTTTTTGAAAAAAATTTAATTACACATTCTCAGGCCAGGTATTTTTGAGGCGGGCGCCTAAGCAAATGGGGTGAATGGATGTGGCAAGGCCGGTCGTATCATCCGTTTCCACAAAAACACCGCACATGGCGCCTGGTCCCTGGGCAGGCTGCATGCGGTCCGTGGGCATTTTTCGGGTAAATTTAAGAAGGGGTACGGCTTTCTCCATGCCGACAATAGAGTCGTAATCTCCGCACATGCCCGCATCTGTTTGATAGGCTGTTCCCTTGGGGAGTATTTGCGCATCGGCAGTTGGGATATGGGTGTGCGTTCCAACAACGAGGCTGACCCGACCGTCACAAAAGTGACCCATGGCCATTTTTTCTGATGTGGCTTCTCCATGAAAATCAAGGACAATCGCCCCAATAGACTTCCCTAAAGGATATTTTTTTAAGACGGCGTCTACCGCAGAAAAAGGGTCATCAAGCGTGTCCATGAATAAGCGTGCCTGGGCGTTAATGACCAGCACGTCTTTTCCTTTCCGGTTAGGAATGATGGTGTACCCACGCCCCGGAGATGTGACGGGGTAGTTAATGGGGCGCAGCAGACGTTTATCCTGATCGATATAGCTGATAATTTCTTTTTTGTCCCAAATGTGATTGCCTGTGGTGACAACATCAACGCCAACCTTGTACAAATCTTCACAGATCACTTTTGTAACCCCAAAGCCATGGGCTGCATTTTCGGCATTAAGGATCACAAAATCAATGTCCAGCTTTTCGCAAATCTGGGGGAGATATTTTGCGACAGCATCCCGTCCAGAGCGGCCAACAATATCACCGCAAAAAAGTATTCTCATTCTTTGATCTCGATAATTCGCGTAGGGGTAATGATATAATTCATGGGTTGGTCATGGTCATGGTGAGGGATAATGTCAACTTCCTGACAATCAAAGGCGATGCCGATGGCGATGATCGGATGTTGGGCGCGCAAGTTTTCCAACGTTCTATCGTAATACCCTTCACCGTGCCCGAGACGATGACCCCGGTTATCAAAGCCAAGAATGGGAACAAACAAGACCGTTGGCGTTACGAGTGGCGCTGTTTCATCCGGCGTTAAGATATTATAGATCCCGGAGACCAGCAGGTTACCGGGGCGCCACTCCCGAAATAATAAAGGTTTGTTTGCAGCCTGAACAATGGGGAGGGCGCAAACATGACCCTGCTCGTAATAGTAAGTTAAAAGGGCGCAGGCATCAGCTTCGGACTTTACAGGCCAATAACTACCGATAACGGCTTTAGGAGGAATAACCTGCGCCGATATGAGGGTATTCAACAGCGCTTGCCCACAAGCCTTTAAGTTATTGTTTTTCTTGTAGTTGTCTCTTAACTGATGTAACTCTGTGCGCAATTGGGATTTTGAAATTTCTATCATGGAGGTATTCATATACGAATTCTTTGTATAAGGGAAGAGAATACAGTGAATTGCCCTTGATAAAGATAACTAATTCTCAACTTTTAACCATTTGATGAAGCGGGAGGCCAGCCCCCCTTGAACTAGAAATGAAATGAGAACGATATAGAAGACCAGGTTAAAGATGGTATTTGCTTTTGGAATGCCCATGACCATGGGAAACGTGGCTAATACGATGGGGACAGCGCCGCGTAACCCGAGCCAGGAGACCAAAAGCTTCTCTTTGGCAGAATACCCGGATAAGGCCATGGACACAAAAACGCTTAAAGGCCTTGCAAAAAAGATAAGGAAGAAAGGCAGAGCCAGGTCAAGGTCGAAGACCTCATGTAGCTGGGTAGGAAAAACAAGCAGCCCTAGGACCAGAAAGATACTGATTTCGCAAAGCCAGGTTAATGCAGCATGAAATTTTTTAATGTTATATTTATGATGGAACTCCTGCTGATACAGAACAATGCCCAAAAGATATGTTGCAAGGAAACCGCTTCCCCCAATAGCTGAGGTTGCCCCATAGGCAAGCAGTACAAGAGAAATTGTAAAAATAGGATACAGCTCTTTATATTCAAGCTTCATCTTTTTAAAAAGAAATCCGGCAGCTTTCCCGACCAGGATACCGACAACAATGCCCCCTAGAACCTGCTTTAGAAACATGGTGGATAGATTGAAGGCCGTAAATTGGGGATTTTGCATCATCTGAAGAATAATCAAAACAAGAAGTATGGCCATCGGATCATTGCTTCCCGACTCAAACTCAACCAATATACGCACATTCCGTTTCAGAAGGAAATGACGGGACCTGAATAGTGAAAAAATAGCAGCGGCATCCGTCGCTGAAACAATGGCTCCGAGTAAAAATCCTTCCATTAAGGTGAACTGAAGAAGCCAATAGGCGAATATCCCAACGAGACCTGTCGAGA
This sequence comes from uncultured Candidatus Finniella sp., assembly GCA_964641635.1. Lineage (GTDB taxonomy): Bacteria > Pseudomonadota > Alphaproteobacteria > Paracaedibacterales > VGCI01 > VGCI01. Next base: position 8,082 of record CAZXMD010000073.1, read on the forward strand.
TGAGAACGCCAAGGGTCGAGAGCGCAACTCCGGGCCAGAAGATGGGTTTGACGAGTTTCCATTCCGTATCAAGCCCTCCGGAAAAGAGGGAAAAACATAAGGCAATAATCCCGATATCCTGGGCCATGGCGACATTATCGAAGTAAATGCCACCGATGCCATCGGAACCGGCCAGCATCCCTGTGCATAAAAAAAGCAGAGGCGCAGGTACCTTGAGCCGTCTTGATAAGTCGCTGGCGAGAATAGCCAGCAACAAAAGGAGAGAGATAATGAGAACCCATCCATCAAGGCTGTAGTCTGAGTGCATTCGGATAGAGTGTCCTTAACAAAAGTTTATAACCCCAAGGCGACTCTAATTGGAATAGCTGGAGGGGTTCAAGGGTGAAATGTAGAAATTTTATATATTTTTTAAGAATTAAGAAGAATTACGGAAGCGTGTTTGTATTCTGAAACACTTCGTTGGGCTTAAGGCAGATCTGATGATGCTGACCAGGTTTTGGGCTCCAGATGAGTTCAACAGAATCTGGCGTTACTTTTAGAATCTGGAGAGTATAGATGGATTCTCCTGCCTTGATGGGGCGGCCATTGATCCATATTGTCCAGGATGTTGGGTGGGTGTAGATAATGCCGTTGAGACGCAACATCGTGGAATTTTTGGCGTCTTTGTTGGTTCGCGCTTGAGCTTGTGCACGGTTAAGGGCGGCTTCCTCTGCGGGGCTTAGCATGAGGCTGATGTCTGACGTGTGGATTGTTGCCGATACAAGGCATAAAGAAATTTTTAGTGATGAACCCATGTTGCCGTAACCTTTCCATCAAACAATGCCTGGGGTAGGCCTGCAGCAATATTTTCCAGCATCTCTACGCTAAAGGCGCTGGTGCGGTGAATTGTCACCTCATGAATCTGAAAGAACCCCGGCCCCTCA
>CAZXMD010000074.1:0-8865 GCA_964641635.1 uncultured Candidatus Finniella sp.
CTTCAAATTCCATAATAAGTTCAACGGTGTCCAGGCTGTCAGCGCCTAAATCATCAATAAAGCTGGCATTTTCAGTAACTTTGCTTTGATCAACATCCAAGTGCTTGATAATAATTTCTTTTACGCGTGTTGCAACTGCTGTCATTTTCTATTCCTCTTAATAATTTTATGTATAATCATACCTTATTGTCCTTAACCGTCAAGCAGATTAAGAGCAATCTTGTCCTTAATTAGCCTGATTTCACAGAAAGTTCAAGCTTTCTCTGAAGAGAGATTCTTAACTCATTAACATGCCACCATTAATATGGAGGGTTTGGCCTGTAACATAGGCTGCTTCTGTGCTGGCCAGGTAAACGGCGCCGGCGGCAATCTCTTCAGGGGAGCCCATTCTACCTTGAGGAACAGAGGCAAGGATTTTTTCTTTCACTGTGTCAGGTAAAACACCTGTCATGGAGGATGTGATAAACCCAGGTGCAATACAGTTTACAGTAATTCCCCGGCTAGCCACTTCCTGAGCTAAGGACTTTGAAAGACCAATAAGCCCTGCTTTTGTGGTTGCATAGTTTGCTTGTCCCGAATTGCCCGTGACGCCGACAACAGAGCTTATATTAATAATGCGGCCATTTCGGCGCTTCATCATAGCCTTTAAGGCTGCCCGGCATAGACGAAATGAAGATGTTAAATTCACGTCTAAGACTTGCGCCCAATCTTCGTCATTCATACGAATTGCCAGCCCATCGCGGGTGATCCCTGCATTGTTCACTAGAATATCAACTTTGCCCATAAGCTCTTCGGCTTTTGGAAAAAGAGCTTCGACAGCATTGGTATCCGATAAATTACAGGGGATCACATGAATAGGATTAGATCCTGTTGCCTTTAATTCAGTCGCTAGGGCCTGAAGAGCATCTTCGCGTGTTCCTGAAATGGCGATAGTTGCTCCTTGAGCATGGAAGGCACGGGCGATTGCACCGCCAATGCCACCGGAGGCTCCTGTTATGAGCGCTGTTTGACCAGTAAGTTGAAACATTTTTTATTCCTTCTTTCAGTGCATTAAAGAGATTTGAGAAAGGCGTCCATATCTGTTGGCGTATTAATGGCGCTGGCCTCAAGTCCGGGATCAATGCGCTTGATTAACCCTGTTAAGACTTTTCCCGCGCCAATTTCAATGATATTTGTGACACCAAGACTTCCCAAATTCAAGCCAATTTCTCGCCATCGGACACGGGCTGTAATCTGCTCAATGAGCAAAGAGCGGATGAGGGTCTTTTCTTTTGCGGGCATTGCGGTGACATTGGACATAATTGGTTTTAAGGCATCTCCCATGGGGATATCTTTTATAGCAATTGCCATTGCTTCAGCAGCTGGTTTCATGAGGGAACAATGAAATGGAGCACTGACGACCAAAGGGATTGCGCGTTTCGCTCCTCTTTCAGGGGCAAGGGAGATGGCGCGGTCAATAGCGCCTTTATGCCCACTTAAGACAATCTGACCTGGAGAGTTGTCATTAGCAATCACGCAAACCTCCCCAAGGGCCACATCATTAGCCAAAGTCTCAACGTCCGTTGTATCAAGCCCCAAAATAGCCGCCATAGCCCCAATGCCAACCGGAACAGCTTGCTGCATGGCTTGTCCGCGCAAGCGGAGCAAACGGGCCGTATCGGAAAGGGAAAAAACACCAGTTGTGCATAGGGCTGTATATTCTCCTAAGGAATGTCCTGCTAAATAAGAACATAGGGAGGGTAGGGGGTTTCCTAATTCAGCTTCTAAGGTACGGACAATGGCCATGCTTATCGCCATTAAAGCAGGTTGAGCATTTTCCGTTAACGTCAACGCGTCTTGTGGGCCTTCTAAAATGATCTGGCTAAGCTTTTGTTGTAATGCTTCGTCAACCTCTTCAAAGACTTGACGGGCAGCAGGGAAAGTTTCAACAAATTCTCTGCCCATACCAACGAATTGAGAACCTTGTCCAGGAAAGGTAAATGAAAGAGTCATTAAGCATCCTATAATTCTATTTTTATTCTAACCCATTGTATTCTTTATACCAAGCGACTAGACGCGCAATTCCTTCACAGATACGTGTTGACGGGGAATATCCGAAATCTCGGACAGCAGCGGAGATATCCGCGGCTGTGGCTGGAACATCTCCATCCTGAAGGGGCAAAAAATTCTTAATGGCTGTAATATTCAATTCTTTTTCTAAAGTCTCGATAAAATCCATTAAAGATTCGCTATGATTGTTCCCTAAATTATAAACAGGATGTAACTGATCCTTTGCTCTAGTTGGGGCATGAGCCAAGGCTCCTAAAATTCCGGAGACAATATCGTCTATATAAGTATAGTCACGCGCCATTTTTCCGTGATTGTAAACGTCGATAGGCTCATTAGCTAACATCGCTTTCATAAATTTGAAGGCAGACATATCTGGACGCCCCCAAGGCCCATAAACTGTGAAGAATCGCAAACCCGTAACGGGGAGCGCATATAAATGATGATAGGACTGCGCCATCAATTCATTGCTTCGTTTGGTTGCAGCATATAATGACATTGGTGAATCCGTGCGATGGTCTTCTTTGAAAGGAGTTTCCTTGTTTGTTCCATAAACGGAAGAAGTGCTGGCATAAACTAAGTGCTGAAAACCAGGTTGGTGCCGACACAGTTCCAGAATGACCATGAAACCCATAATGTTACTTGTTACATAAGGGAAAGGATCAATGAGAGAGAAACGGACACCAGCTTGGGCACCCAGGTTAATTACCTGAAGAATGGGGGCATGGGCTTGCCAGATGCGTGTCATAGCTTCCCGATCGCTGATATCAATCTTATGGAAGTGAAAGTTTGGATAAGTCTGGAGAAGTTTAAGGCGATCCTCCTTCAGCTTGACACTGTAATAAGGGTTCATGTTATCAACACCGATAACAGTTTTTCCTTGTTTTAAAAGAGCAAATGCTGTGTGAAACCCGATAAAGCCAGCGGCGCCCGTTACCATGATAGATGATGACATTTTATAAGCCTTTAGTGTGTGGCATAGGATAAAGTAACCACAATTTTCACCACTTTATCGATGGTTGATGTATCGTAGGTTCCCATATCGGAAAGGTCCGTTGAATTTTCAGGGGTGACCTGAAAAATGCCTTGCCGGGCGCTCATGAGGCGGCCAACGCTTGAGCCGCTCGTTGTGGCAAATTGGTCAGCGCGTTCCTTTGCATTTTTTGTTGCATCTCCCAATAAGGCCACTTTTAAAGCATCTAGCTTGTCTCTGGAATAAAAATATCGGGGATCGGTTGATTCAAATTCAAGGCCCTTACCATTAATTTGGTCAACTTTTGTAGCGATCGTGGCAATTTTTTGCACGTCATGGGAGGTGATAGAAAAATTCTGGCGCAAGACAAACCCGTCAACAGTGTTGGTGTTCATCCCCTGTGGTGTCTGAACATAGAGTGTTTCTTTCATCACGGGAGAGGTTTCGGCATTTAAATTATCTGCTTGCAAGAAATCAATAACCTGCTTTCGATCTTCTTCCAGTTTTTGATAGGTTAGGGCTAGATCTTTGCCACGCACAAGAAGTGTTCCTTGCCATATGGCCGTGTCAGATGTGATTTTGCGTTCCGCATAACCCTTCACTTCAATGGCATGATCTGTGCTTTTAATCCTCTCGATGGTTTTAGACACATAAACGCTGGAGCCAAAAAGCCCTAAAGATAGTGCAATCCCAAGTCCCAACTGTGCCCCAAACCCAACAGATCTGTCTTTCATAAGATTATCTCTTTTTTTTGTGTCCATTATTGGGAAAACTATAAGGGATTAAGATAATGAACTCAAGCGGTTTGGTAATTTTCACGCCAAGCCTTGAGTTTGACTGTTTTGTGGCGTACACTCACGTTGGTATTTTAAAAGGAGGATAAGTGTATGAAGTCGTTGAGGCTATTTATCTTTGTGCTCCTTTTGGCTTTTGTGGCGTGGGTAACGATGCCTAAAAAGACAGATAAATGCTCTAGTGGCGCTGAGGCTCGATACGTAACGTCGGGTGGAGAGGTAACGGATGCCATCGTTAACCTCTTAGGCCTGACAGGTATCCGCATAGAGGGTGATCCCTTAAAAGCTGAACAGAATTGGCCGGAACCAAAAGTCCATTTAAAATCCCGTCGCTTGGAAGACGTTATACCAGCCGTACAGGGGAAGCTTGATCCGTCTATTACGTGGTTTGGAAGTCCCAATAAAGAACGGTGGGAAAAAGACTCAAAGAAGCCAAAATTATTAGCCCCTCAAGCGATGAAAATTATTGATATTTGCTTCGGGTCCCTTCAACAAGGGGAAAAGTCGTATCCTCAAAAAACCCCGAAAGCCATCCTGTTTTTAGGAGCTACCCTGTCTCGAGTCCGTATGAGGCTGGCTTACTTAAATGAACTGTATGACATGAAGAAACTCTCTCCCAATTTGCCCGTCTATGTAATGACAGGTGAAAGGAAGTTGGATGAGGCCGTTGGTGAAACGCAAGGTAAACTTATGGATCCTGGTAACGGTATTGTTTCTTTTCGCAAAGACTGGGCTGTACCTCAAGAACCTGTAACAGATGAGGGGGAAATGGTTAAGCTTGTCTTTTCCCAATCTCGCCATAGAGATCTTGATGAAAGAAATATTATACCTGTTTATGTCACAAAAGGTGAGGGACGTCGGGCAACGACCGAAAGTACGGTCATCCAATGGCTGAAAGAATGTTCCCCGTCCGCAGGAAGTTATCTGGCAATCTCTAATCAGCCCTATAACTTTTATCAAGAAAGCGTGATTCGCAGAGTTCTTATTCAAGCTGGGCGCCCCGATATCTGTGTTGATGTTGTGGGGCCTGGCATAGGGGAAAAAGCCGGAAATAATGAAGCAATCATTGAGCAAGCGACAAATCTGCTGAACAACACCTCCCGCATCTTGTATGAGCTTTTAGAGATCCGGAAAAACTTGAAGAGGTAACAAGCTGATGAAGCTGGCTACTCTGATTAAGCAATAGAAAATCCAATGGATTTCTTAAGGCCAGCTGACCATGGGGGGCAAGGACATGAGGATAGCCTCTACATTCCCGCCTGTTTGGAGGCCGAATTTCGTCCCTCGGTCATAGAGAAGGTTGAATTCAACGTAACGTCCGCGTTTAACCATCTGTTTTTGTTTATCCCCTTCCGTCCAGGGTTTTTCCATATGACGGCGCACCAGCGTGGGATAAATATTGAGGAAGGCTTCCCCAACATCACGAGTGAAAGCAAAGTCTTTCTCAAAATCTTCAAGGGCTTCGCCACTGCTTAAATTATCATAAAAAATGCCACCAATACCGCGGGGTTCTTTGCGATGGGGCAGGTAAAAATAACCATCACACCAAGCCTTGAAGCGGGGGTAATAGTCGGGATTATGCGCATCACAAGCGGATTGAAAAGCTTTATGAAAATCAGCCGTATCTTCGGAAAATTCAAATGTTGGGGTGAGGTCGGCTCCGCCCCCAAACCAAGCTTTGGAAGTTACAATATGGCGCGTATTCATGTGCACGGCAGGAACAAAAGGATTCAAGGGGTGAATCACGAGGGAAATGCCGCTTGCCCAAAACCGGGGATCCATACCAGCGCCCGGAATTTCTTTGGCAAATTGAGGCGGAAATTCTCCAAAGACGGTGGAAACATTCACGCCCGCTTTTTCAAAAACCCGTCCTTTCAAGATGGCCATAGTTCCGCCGCCCCCATCTTCTGTGGGGAGAAGGGCATCTTGCCGTTTCCACTCTTTGCGCTCGAAGCGACCAGGAGAAACATATTTTGGGACAAGGTCCAGTTGGGCCGCTTCATTCTCAATATCTTCAAGGGCATCACAAATGCGTTTCTGTAAACTGGAAAACCAGCTGCTCAATTGTATTTTTTGGTCAGATGTAGTCATTGTTGAATCCTCCTTGAAATGAGCATTAATTGACGTAAAGCCTCTCCAGCAACCATAGCGGCGGCAAGAGAAACATTGAGAGATCGGCACTCCGGCGCCATTGGTATCCGTAAACGATAAGGAGTAGTTTCAAAAACATCTTCAGGGACACCGGCGCTTTCTTGTCCCAATAACAAAATATCCCCGTTTTGAAATGAGAAGTCAGTGTAAGGCGTTTCAGCTTTTGCATCCAAAAGAATAAGCCGATGGTCATTGGTTTTCACGTTTTTCAGGAAATCTTCCCAGGAAGTATGGTGGTGAACCGTAGCGATATCCCTATAGTCCATCCCGGCCCGTCGTAAGCGGCGGTCATCCCAAACGAACCCGCAAGGATGAATGATGTTCAAGCTTATCCCCATGCAAGCGCATAAACGCATGAGAGTTCCCGTATTTTGAGGAATCTCCGGTTGATAGAGAGCAAGGTGCATCATTATCCCTTAAAGAACATTGTTGGCATTGACGCCAATCGTATCCAGAGGGTTGACGGAGCCTAAGTTCTTAAAATCAAACTGGAGGATAACACCGGAGTTTGGGCGGATATCCCGGTCAATGGAGCGGGTTTTGAAGGCGCTTAAGGTCATCCGGAAGCATTCATCATGATAAAGGGCGGATAGGGTATGAGAAAGAGCGCCCTGTTGGTGACGTTTTAAGTTTCGGGTTTCTCCAACAGAAAAGCTCCAGTGATCAAATGGCCGTGTGCCAATGACCCAGGTAGCTTGAGAAATGCCAACACCATTTCCTGTGGAATATTTATTTACGAACGTATGATTGAGTTGGAAAATAATAAGTTTTTTCCCAAAGATAGCAGACGTATCAGAGATACGGGGTCGAAATTGTTTGTAATGCCAAGCCATCCGGTTGAGGAACTGGATGCCATCCATGGGATTAAGCCGGAAACGGCTGACAATATCAGATGCTCGTTTATCTTCCCCTGCGCCAAACGGTAATACTTGACGGTGGTCCAGTCGAAGGCTTTGACCTAAGAAGAACTGAACGAGGCGTTGTTGTGGGAAAAACCACGCAGAGTTTGCTCCATAAATAAACCGTCCTCCCGTATCAACCCGGTCGAGCCCGGAAAATCGTTGAGGTAAGAACAGGGATGTATCTTCCATTTGAATATTCAGCGAGTCTTCATTCGGAATAGAGCTATTGCTGACGCGTGGCGTGCCAACAATCATGGCAGTCGGCTCCAAAACCCAATTGGCTTGGTCAAGACGTTTTATCAAAGGATAGCGCCACTGGGCAGAAGCTGTTGGAAACAAACGTCCTCGAAAAGCAGAATGAAGGACTGGTGCTGTCGAAGAGGGTTGATAATGTTCCAGGGCGTAAGTATCGCCACGTAAGTTCATTTGTAAAGTCCAAGCATGTCCGGTGGGAGACACATAAGGCAATCGCCATCCTCCATTCAACGATAGGCGCTGCATATGCCGTGCATTTTGGCCCGGTGTATCCAAGCGCCGCCCGAGAGATAAGAAATTAGCGTCAAAGTTCCAGATGCCATTTAATGTGTCTGGATCGCTTTGATAATTGTACCAGCCGTGAGGTATGATATAAGGTGTCTTGGTTGGATTATCTGTTTGGTAAGCCGTTGTTCGAATTGTTGCATAATTGTGGCTTTTAAATTGTTCGATTGCGCCTGTGCTAATCATGTTTTTCACAGGAACTTTCAAGCGAAATCCCTGAGGCAAAATAGGATAACGGCGTAAATATGTCGTATCGCTTGCTTTATTAACGTCAAAAGTAGCGACATGTTCATCATTCAAATCAAATCGTCCCTGGGTGAAGATATGCCAACGGTCGCTTCCGGGAAGCGCAGACCCCTTCGGGACCTTTTTTAAGTTTTTGGTTTGAGTATAGCTCGTACTGCCTGTGATATCCCCATCCCTGAAACGATGACGATATTCTGCGATCATCATCGGTCCTTGCTTTGTTGTAATGACAGGGACAAGTGTTAGATCCCGGTTTGGGGCAATGACATAATAAAAAGGAGTGCTAACAATCGCACCTAAGTCTGAACTGCTTCCATAGGTAGGCATCAAAAAACCGGTTTTCCGCTTAACAGTGGGGTCTGGATGACGAAAGTAAGGCATATAAAAAACGGGGATGCCTCCCATTTCTAACCGGGCATGATGATAAATCAACAACTGATCTGTTTTGCTGTGGACGACTTTATCAGCCTTTAATTGCCACAAGGGCATTTTTGTTGGATCAAGTTTGCAAACATGACATGGGCTATAAACCGCTTGACGAAAGATAACTTTTTGCCCCCCAACACGTTTTGCAGAGTTGGCTGCCAAGCGGGCATTGTCTGACATTAACATTTTCGCTTCCTGGATAAATCCATCTTGAAACTTATCGGAAAATTCCGCATAGGGAGCAAATGAAAGGTTATAGTCAGACGTGTGTTCACCCCTTTCTTCATCTTCCGTCGGTGTCGGAAGCTGTTTGCCAAGCTCTGGTAAGTTCAAAGGGTTAGACATTAAAGCGCTGCTCTGTTTTAAGCTGTGCATGATGAGATCTTGGTGACTCAAGAACTCTCTGTTCTGAGAGGTTTCCGGATTTGGGGAAAGGCTTACTCTTTCTTTTTCTTTTAAGCAAACATTTCCAGCAGCTGTCATCTTGCCTGTTTTTCTATTGTATGTAACTTTTTGTGCACGAAGAAGGCGCTCTCCTTGTGTAATTTGAACATTTCCTGTTGCAATGACCATATCTGTTTCTTGATCATAATCAATATTGTCAGCGTATAAAAGAATCGGCAAAGCCCCTTTTGTTTGAGGGGTTGAGACCTCTTCGTTGTCATCTTCTTCACTTTCTTCCATGGACATTGTGGCCATAGTCGCGCGAGGGGCTGGCAATAAAGCTGCGCAAATGAGTAATAAAGATAAAAAACTAAGATAAAAGCACATACCCACAACTGTGTGA
>CAZXMD010000075.1:0-8564 GCA_964641635.1 uncultured Candidatus Finniella sp.
TGGAAAGGCACCTCTTCTTTGGCGTCCCCTGTTTATTTTGACAGGATAATCAAGGCCGTCACGAAAGCCAGCAACGCGATTGATTCGGTAAGGGCAAATCCGATGAGCCCAACTTTCATGACATCGTCTTTTGCTGACGGGTTACGGGCAATGGCGGTAATGAGGTTGGAAAAAATGTTCCCCAAACCAATTCCAACACCCAGCAATGCTAACATTGCGAGGCCTGCTCCAATCATTTTTGCGGCGGACATGTCCATGTGTCGTGTGCTCCCTTGTTAATAAAGCCGGTGTCCAAACTAGTGTAAATTTAAGGCATCATGTAAGTATATACATGTTAATATAGTAAAAATGTAGGCTTGAAGTAAAGCGATCAAAAATTCAAACCCCGTGATGGCGACATTGATTGCAACGGAAGCTAAAGCAACAGGGAAAAAGACAGTTCCCGCTAAGGCTATTGCAAACCCTCCAAACAGCTTGAGCATTGCATGTCCGGCAATCATGTTGGCAAAAAGCCGGATGGACAAGCTAACGGAACGGGTCAAATAAGACATGATTTCAATGGGAACTAAAAGAGGAATAATGAAAACAGGCGTATTTGGGGGACAAAATAAGCGCAAGAAACGAAATCCGTGGTAAGCAAACCCAAGAACGGTTACTGCACTGACGACCAGGACGGCTAAGGTGAAAGTGACAATAATATGGCTTGTAAACGTAAAGCTATAAGGGAGCATTCCCAACATATTTCCCATTAAAATAAATAAAAACAAACTAAAAATATAAGGAAAATAGGGAAGTCCGGCCTTACCGGTATTTTCCCGGATCATATCTGAAATAAATCCGTACAGGGATTCGGCAATGATCTGGAGCCGGCTTGGAACAAGGGCGCGCGGATTGACCGAACAATAGAAGAACGTAATGATAACCAAGGTTGCAAGAACCATAAAGAGGGAAGAATTTGTAAAAGAAATATCCCATCCGGCTAGCTCAAGATGAATTAAGGGGCGGATATTAAATTGATGTAAAGGATCAACCATCTTCTTCCTCGTTCGTTGGCGGCTTGGAAAAAGGGGAGGGCCACAACCCTAATAGCCTGAAAACATTCATCAATCCAGCGCTTGCGCCTAACAAAACCATAATAACAAGACCCCATGGCTGCGTGCCGAGCATATAATCAAAAGCATATCCTAAAATCAGCCCTACGAGAATGCCCGATATGAATTCAATGCCAACGCGATAAGCAAACCCCAATCCGGATTGGGGAGAAAAAGAGGGCTTTTGGGGTTGCTTAGAAGAATTTTTCGGCACGCTCAAACCTATGTGATTAAGGCTATAATAACGCCGGTTACGGATTCACACAATACAACTTGCAACCATAAAGCTATCCCCTTTCTGCAACTCCACAATCCCATTGAAAATAAGAGTAAAAATCCTATTTTAAGATGCAGGGCTCTTGTGTGAGGGTTGCTCCATGAAATTTAAAGAGTTTTATGATGAAAAATCTAAAGATGAAGGGCTTGGAAAATTTGCCTTTGTGTTTGGGAATGGGTTTCCCAAATCTCATCCAGACCCTAACGTAAGAGAGTGCTTCAGTATATCTGTAGATGAATATGAAAAACTTTGGGAAGTGGTGAGCCTACGGGTCAAACTGAAACTGATGAAACATTCGAGGAATGATGAAGAATCATTATGTCCAGAAAAACTATTGAACTTTATAAGGATGGCATACGGAATAGGAATATTTAGAAAATACCAGGAAAAACAAAAAGAACTGACATCAGGAGACATTCAGAGAGCAACTATATTTCTGGGATGTTTTGGCTCAATCTATACCCTAAATTATGACTACTTTAGCTATGTCAGCATATTTTCTAACAAACAGGACACTAAATTCAAGGATGGTTTTTGCGCCAAGGCATCTTTAGAAGAATCTGAATTTACTACTCCATTAGAATTCGTTGATATTGAAAAATGCTTAGAAGACAAGCAGAATAAATTAATACCATTTTATTTTCTGCATGGTGCTTTTCATATCATCCAAGATAAAACCGGAAAATATAAAAAAGTTAAGAGATCATCCTCAAAGACTTTCGCTCAAAATGTTAAGGCGATATATGAACTTATTGATTTAGGTCTTGAAGGTTTTTCTTCAGCTCCGGATAAAATTAAAGTACCAGATCCCGTCCTTGTTTTCTCAGGCCGCACTTGTTACAAGAACGCTACTTTAGAAGACGATAAGTATCTGAAACATTCCCTAAAAAAGCTTTCCGAAGAAGAAAAGGCCTTTACGTTTGGTTGCTCATTTAAGCTCGACACCCATATTTTAGACGCCATCTTGGAACCTCTGAAAAATGGAAAGAAAAAGGAAATTTATCTTGGGTGGTACTCTGAAGAAGACAAAAAGACCATAGAGCAGTTCCTTGAAAACAAAGCTTCGAATATAGATGTGACCCTTGTAGACCTATCTGATACACAAAGGGCTTTTATCCATCAAAAAGTTTGGGGCGTCAATACACCTGACCATCAGCAATAACGGGTACCGTCAAGTTAACTTGTAAAAATCTTTCAATTCTCCTCCCCCTCTATAAAAAATCTAGAAAACAAATTGGGATTCTGAATCTTTTATAGAGGGGAAGGACAAAATTGGCTTTCACCTAAACGAGAATTATCTCAATGAGTCGCAACAATTTCTGAAGCATACTGAGCAACATATTGATAGGGTAACCACCCATATCCAGCATACCCCCAATCGCTTCCCCAGCTGTTTTTAAATTTGAAAGCTTGCCGTTGGTCACTATAACCAGTGATAACAACTGCGTGCCAACCTTCATTGTCATCTTCCTCAGATTTCAATCCTAGATTTAGCCGTACAAAATGATCTTCAAAAGCATAAGAAGAGGTATATCGAGGTCGTGAGATGAGCGCTCTCTTCTCTTTACTCTCCTTCCATCTCTTAGCCATAGTCAACGTGGGCATGTCTATATCTCCTCTGTCATTCCAACTATTAAAGGTTGGCACAGACACAGCTATAGGCTTGTTATTCTGAAGAAATGCTTTCATGGTTAAATCAATACTACTCTCTGACCTAATAGAATCAACATGTAGAGGTCGGTTCCTATTAGATGATCTATCAGGTGTGCGATGAACTTCCTTAAAAACAGCAGATGTTACCTCATCTCGAGCAATATGAGAGAGTAACTCAAACCCATTAAGCTTGAATTTTGCAAACGAGGACAATTGTCGATCTGTATATTTATGTCTTGCACAAATATTAGTTAAATCATCAAAATCATCCTTTTGGCTCATTTTATTAAGACCTCGAATGTCTTGCAAATATTCATAATATGGCCAATGACTCTCCTCTATAAACCCGCGCTTTGTTGCAGCTTCGAGCGCTTCACCCAGATTAAGGCCTTGCCTACAATCGCCGCCAACCGTATTTTGTTCTGCATAGACAGTAAACTCTGCTTCTGATACTGGGTTATAGTATAATTTTCTATCATGTCCATTATGGAAGGTTGCCTTTTCTACACATGCACCAACGGCGAAGCTTGTACAAGTACCAAGAGGGTTCTGATTTTTTACGGGCGACATTAGTAATTCATGAGATTTGATGCTGGGTTTCCATAATACGTTTCTCATACTACAAGCGCCGTCAATACATTGGTAGTAGCCAAGCGGTGTTTCAGGGGAAGTAGCAACATACGATTGCTCTGAACAATATCCAACAAACGACACTGAAGAATATACCGTTAAGGCTACCCCTACTGAGAAGGATTTTTTAACTTTTGAAAAATCGCTGCGTAAGAGTTTTAGGGCAATTTCATAAAATGTATGGCTCATAATGAATCTCCTTAATTATTTAAGATACCATACATAACTTACCTATAGGAGGGTTCGTAATTAAAATCAGTAAAATGTACTTAAGGGTATTACCTAAGTAGTCATTACTTAAATCGGCTGTGTCGCATCTGTAATTTAACCGGCACCGTCAACTTGTTGAGGAAATCTGGAAGGAGGAGATCCCTATAACCTTTCTTTTAAACAAGTTGACGGTACCGTGCCCAGCTTTGAATACAATTGCCGCGTCGCTTTTCTCTATGCAACGACGCAGCAAGTTGTTGATTTTTGGTTAATATTTAACCCGCAGCTCAAGTTATTAAAATCTTGGCTAAAGAATCAAAGAGATGGTCATTAGATACCAGAACCGAACCGGAACTTAGCATGCCTTGACCTCCTTCAGCATCACAGACATACCCGCCGGATTCTTTTACCATCAGAACGCCAGCTGCCAAATCCCATGATTTTAAGTTGATCGCAAAAGAGGCGTCAAACTTTCCCGCCGCTACGTAAGCCAGGTCTAATGCTGCCGACCCAAAGTGGCGCATGCCAGCAACTTTTCCCGCTAAGCGGCTTGTATAGTTTATGGAATCAGCATCTGTCTGATGTCGATAAGGCGTTCCAATAGCGATAAGGGCCTCATCCAGATGACGGCGTCCGGACACCCTCAAGCGGCGCTGGTTTAAATAAGTCCCCTTACCCTTTTCAGACCAATACAGTTCATCCAGAATTGGGTTGTAGATAACGCCCGCAACAATTTCATCTCCCTTTTTTAGGGCAATGGATACACAAAATTGAGGAATGCCGTGCAAGAAATTGAGGGTGCCATCGAGGGGGTCCACAATCCAGCAATGTTCCGGATCCGTCCCTTCAATCGCCCCGGTTTCCTCGAGAACGAAAGAGTACCCTGGCCGTGCTTTGGTGAGCTCCTGGATAATGATTTTCTCTGCCCGATGGTCAGCCGTCGAGACGAAATCCCCTAACCCTTTACGGGATACCTGTAGTTGTTCGACCTCCCCAAAATCACGGGTTAATGCGCGGCCAGCCTTTTCTGCTGCTGAAACCATAACATTCACAAGGGCAGATCGTCCTGTGAGTCGAACTGTAAGCATAGTCATTATCTTTCAAAAAGTTTCAAGTTTCTTGCCACATTGGCCGTTGTTACAGATGGCGGCGCCTACTCTTTTGCCCGTTCCACGTAGGTTCTATCATCCGTGTTAATCACGATTTTCATCCCTGATCCAATGTGGGGCGGAACCATAACCCGCATCCCATTTTCCAGAACAGCAGGCTTAAAGGAAGAGGAAGCTGTTTGTCCTTTTACGACAGGGTCAGCTTCTGTAATGGCCAAAATAACCGTGTCCGGCAACTGAATGCTCAAAGGTTTTCCTTCGTAAGAAGAAACATTGACGATCATTCCGTCTTGTAGGAAATCTGCCGCATCGCCTACAAAATCACGGGACAGCGTAATTTGATCAAAGGTTGATTGATCCATAAAGATGAGATCAGCCCCTTCTGCATAGAGATATTGGTACGGATGAACATCGAGAGAGACGCGTTCTACTGTTTCAGCAGACCGAAACCGGACGTTGGTCTTTGTTCCTTCGGTCAAGTTTTTCAACTCAACCTGCATATAGGCGCCCCCTTTACCGGGTTGGGTATGTTGCGTTTTGACAGCGACCCAGAGTTTTCCTTCATATTCAATAACGTTGCCAATACGAACGGCATTTCCACTAATTTTCATAAACGTCCTTTCATTTCTGTTCTTTCAAGATATTGGTCAACCCTTGAAGCATGGCCATGGCCTCTTCCCGGGGACGCTGGAAAGAATTGCGGCCAATGATCATTCCATTCCCACCACCGGCGGCGATTGCTTTTGCGTCTTCCAAGACGCTGTTCACGTCTTTGGCCTCCCCCCCTGAAAAGATAACCAATCGACGCCCATTAAAGCAAGACTGAACAACATGACGTACCCGGTCTTCAAGAGTGTCGATCTTAATTCCATGTTGTATATATTGCTTCTTTGCCTCTTCATTTTCCAAGTGAGCCGATGGTAACTTCACCTTAATGATGTGGGCTCCCAACAAGGCTGCAATGTGCGCTCCATAGGCTATCACGTCAATAGCCGTCTCACCAGCTTTAGAAATGGCCCCTCGGGCATAGGACCAGATGACCACCGCCAGCCCGCATTCCTTGGCTTCGGCTGCCAGATCCCTGATTTCTTCAAACATTTCTAAAGAGGCGTCAGATCCGGGGTAAATGGTAAATCCGATAGCCGAACATCCAAGGCGTAAAGCATCACTCACAGAAGCCGTTACAGCCTGATCTGGGGGGTTGTCCTTTGCGTAGAGGCTATTGCTGCTGTTGACCTTTAAAATCGTCGGAACCATGCCTGCAAATGTATCCGCTCCTGCTTCCAGCCACCCCAAAGGGGCCGCATAAGCCGCAAGACCTGCGTCAATGGCCATTTTATAATGGTAATGGGGATCAAAAGCCGCAGAGTTGGCCGCAAATGTCCGGGGCCCATGTTCAAATCCCTGATCAACGGGAAGAACAATCATGCGTCCTGTGCCTGCCAGACGGCCATGCATCATCAGCTTGGCAAGATTTGCTTTTGTTCCCGGGTTATCACTTTCATAGTATGAAAGTATTTTGCGAACGCGCTGTGTTAATCTCATGAAACCTCCTCTAGAATCAGCATAACAGTACACTGTTGACTTAAAAAGCCGCAATGATATTTTAATATCTCATAAACTTTATGAAGGAATCTCCTATGAAAATATCTTTAAAACATCAATCTTTGGAGAAAAAGAGCAGCGACGCTTGTGTGATAACCGAACATCCTCTTGAAGATGAGATGATTAATGTTGCCATTGCTAGAGTGACTGGGCGCTACCCTACAACCGGAAACGCCCTGAATCAGATATGCAAAGAACTGGCTTATATCTACGAAGGAACGGGCAAAGTTGTGGTGAATAGTAAAGAGCAGGTTGTTAAAGCAGGGGATGTGGTCTTAATAGAACCCGGTGAAAAATTCCACTGGGAAGGGAACATGAGCATTTTTATCTCGTGTACGCCCGCCTGGACAAAGGATCAGAATATCATGGTTGAATAGGGTAGAAAAGGTTAGGGAGGGGACGTCAGAGAAAACCCCCTCCTTTCAATTTATCCCTACAACGACTTATTGCTTGCCAGCAGCCTTGCAATTAGTGAGGCACTTCATCTTTCCTCTTTGATTGCTACCCCACTTATTGCAACATTGCGAACACACCATCCTGCATTTAGGTGAGGCACAGTAACCACACCCGGGTTGCGGAGGCGGAGGTCCACGGCGTTGGCTAGCCTCAGATGCAAGTCCGATGAAAGAAATGCCAAGAATGAGTAACCAAAATCTTATCGTTTTTTGTCTGGTCATTTTATTTCCTATCAAAAGATTATCCCTTTGATTGTAAACAAAATATATTTAAGAAAAGGTTAACTGTTTTGGTGGTAAGCAGGGGTATTTTACAGCCTTCTTGCTTATAAGCACAAAGTCCTTTACAGTAACCGTTGTAAATTAAACAAATTCTTTTGTGATGAACATGTACGCTTTTTACGGCTTAGCTTCTTATCTAACCACCAACACAACCGGCGTGTGCCGGTAATCATTCATCATATCCTCTATTTTTTCTTAATATTTCCGTTTCACAAAATGATTCTTAAAGGAGAAGTCGATGTTTCGTAAAATGCCCCTGGTTTTGATGGTTCTCATCGTGGCCATCATGTTTTTAGACCCTATAATGCCATTGTTTCTTAAACAGTTTTTATATTCCATCAGTTTAAGCATCAAATCTGTTATCGTTATGATCCTGCCTTTTATTATTTTCGGTCTTTTGTTTAAAGCTGCTGTCATGCTCTCAAGCAGCGCTACGCGGATTATCGGCATGATTTTAGCCTTTGTGTGCGTTTCCAATTTCGTTTCCACATTTTTAAGCCACTATGTGGGCATTTGGATATTCCACTTTGACTTATCGATGATATCCCCTAAGGAATTAGTCGGGTTGGAGCCCCTTTGGTCTCTCGATTTACCAAAGGTTATCGCCAACGACAAGGCAATGTTTGCGGGTATTCTCTTAGGCATCATTGCCTCAAAACTCTATAAAAGCGCCGCCAATACAATTGCCGTTTACGCAGAAAAGTATATTGGCCTTCTTTTGAAGGGGTTTGTTTACCTGATCCCCCTTTTTGTTGCGGGGTTTGTTGTGAAGCTACAGTATGATGATGTCGTTAAAACAATCGTCAAGGACTATACAACGATTTTTGCTCTTATTGCTCTGGCTCAGTTCGGTTATATCCTGCTTGTTTATTTCCTCTTGAACAACGGACGCATAAAGGAATTTGCCAATAACATTAAGAATATGCTTCCAGCCGCTATTAGTGGTTTTAGCACGATGTCCAGCGCCGCCAGCATGCCCTTGACAATTATCGGCGCTGAAAATAATGCCAAAAATAAAGACATAGCTCGGTCTGTCATTCCCGCTACCGTGAACATTCATTTGGTTGGGGATTGTTTTGCTATACCCATTTTTGCCTATGCTGTGTTGAAAAGCTATGGCATGGACGAGCCCTCTTTGATGAATTACTTGATTTTTGCTGTCTACTTTGTGCTCGCAAAATTTTCAGTGGCCGCCATCTCACTACCCGTCACTTTATTAAAAGATAGCATTTTTAGCCTTCTCCAAGAGATC
>CAZXMD010000076.1:0-7234 GCA_964641635.1 uncultured Candidatus Finniella sp.
ATAGAGCGCATCTTCGGGTTGGTCTACAAGTCATCCCGTGTCCGCTCTGCTTCCCATCCCATTATTGAAAGCCTCGGCGGTATGGCCATTGTCATTGTCATCGCTTATGGCGGTTGGCAAGTCATGCATCACGCCCGCACAACGGGTGAATTTATGTCTTTTATCCTTGCCTTATTATTGGTATATGAACCCTTGAAGCGCCTCAGCAACCTCAATGCCAACCTGCAAGAAGGCTTAGCGGCGGCGGGCCGTGTATTTGCCATCATCGACACCCCGGCCACCATTCAAGATCGGCCCGGAGCCAAACTTCTTCCCCCAATCGAGGGACATATTGAATTCCAGGATGTTGGGTTTTCATACCCTGATGGAAAGGCCGCCCTAGATGGAATTCATCTCAAAATCCAAAAAGCACAGTCAATCGCCCTTGTTGGCGCCAGTGGAGCTGGAAAATCTACCATCATCAACCTGATTCCCCGATTTTATGATATTCAAAAAGGGGAAATTCTCATTGATGGCATTGATATTCGGGATGTCACCCTCAAATCATTACGTCAGCAAATCGCCCTCGTGAGCCAAGAAATTATGCTTTTTGATACAACCATCCGCGATAATATTGCCTATGGATCATTTGAGGCGTCAGACGCAGATATTATTACGGCTGCAACAGCCGCCGCCGCTCATGAGTTTATCGAAGCGCTTCCCAAGGGTTATCATACAATGATCGGGGAAAATGGCGTTAAACTTTCCGGAGGGCAACGCCAACGCATTGCCATTGCCCGCGCCATGCTCAAAAATGCGCCGATCCTCCTCCTTGATGAGGCTACATCTGCCCTGGATACAGATTCGGAGCGGCAAGTCCAGGCCGCCCTTAAAATTCTTATGGAAGGACGCACCACCCTCATGGTCGCCCATCGCCTTTCCACAGTCGTAGAGGCCGATATGATTTATGTCCTGGATCAAGGCAAAATTGTTGAAAGCGGCAGCCACCAGACCCTCCTTGAAAGGAATGGGGTCTACGCCAACCTTTGGCAAGCCCAATCCACGCTGCCAACCCCAGAAGTTGCATAAATCTGATGAGATGGTTGCGCCCCCTTTTAAGATCTGAGTTTTCCTACCGCTTCTTCGCATTTCTTGCCGCGATTTATATTCGTTTGGTTTTTTTCACCTGTAAGTGGGAAATTATAGGAAAAGAAATCCCTGACTCCTACATTCAAGCCAAAAAACCCTTTATTGTTTGCTTTTGGCATGGCCGCTTAGGCATGCTTGCCTGCGCCTGGACGTGGAAAGACCATCCCTTCCATATGTTGATGTCGACCCATCGGGATGGCCTGCTCATCGCCAAAACCGTAAGCCATTTTGGAATCACCTGGGTTGCCGGCTCTACGCAACGGGGCGGAACAGGAGCCCTTCGGGGCTTAATCAAAACATTGCACAAGGGAGAGAGCATCGGCA
Organism: uncultured Candidatus Finniella sp.; assembly: GCA_964641635.1. Lineage (GTDB taxonomy): Bacteria > Pseudomonadota > Alphaproteobacteria > Paracaedibacterales > VGCI01 > VGCI01. Next base: position 1,453 of record CAZXMD010000076.1, read on the forward strand.
TCACTCCGGACGGTCCGCGGGGGCCCTCTCAAGTCGCCAGCATTGGGGTCATTACCCTTGCAAAACTAGCGAAAGTCGACATGATCCCCATCACCTTCTCCACCTCCCGCCGCCGCCTTCTGAAAACATGGGACCGGTTCCACCTGCCTCTTCCCTTTGGTCGCGGCCTGTTTTTATGGGGTGACCCCATTTCTCCCCCAACAAACAACGATGGAACAGAGATGGAAAGAACCCGCCAACTGCTTGAAACAAAAATGACCGACCTTCAAAACAGAGCAGATAACCTGATGGGTCTGGATAGATAGTGATTTACCAGAATTAATATTTATTCTATTAATAATAGGCACTGATAATTAATTTCAAAAACATAAAAATAAATATCAAAAGATGCTAACAACAAAGATAAACACAAAAACTCTTCTAATGGGGGCTTGAAATGTATTTTGTGAATACTTACATGAAAATTAGGGTTTTTTTATTAGTTAAAAATACCCATTAAAACAATTACAATTATGAGGAAAAAAATTCATGAAAAAATTTTCAAAAGCTCTATTAATTAGCATCTCTATACTGACATTAGCTCACTCACAGGCATGTGAAGCTAACAACTGTTATTCTACATTTTCAGAATATACGGGCTCTATGGGGGCTAAGGGGCTACCACTAACTCTCATTATTGGTTGTGGACACGGAACATGGTATACAGATGGTGATCACTCTCATCCTGATAGTTGGTGCATTAACTTAAAAGCAGACCCCTCGCTTAGAGGTTTTCCTCATAATAAACCAAAAACATTTAAAGAATCAGTGAATTATGATGAAATACTTGATATTTCAAAACCACATATGCCCATTAAAAATAAAAATACTTCAGAAAATCTTTCTGTTAGAGACTATGCTTCTTCTCAAGATACTCAAAATATTGTTGGCTATAAAAATACATTTGATGTTGTCCTTCTTGAAAGGCCATTGCCAATCACTTTGAATAAGCCTTGGGCATTGTGGAATGCAGTTCATATGCTCAAAGTCGGTGGGGAGCTAATTATTGATTCAATAGATGGCTATAATAGCAATCTTTACGTAAATGAATCATCTTTTAAGACTTTATGCCCCCCACAGGATCAAGATTACCCAGTAAATCAAAGTACTGAAAAATTAGAAAAGTTTGGAATTAATGTTATTAAAATCAATTACGACATGGAAGGAATACGTAATTATCTTTCCTTCTGGGGTCTTACAGATATTATCAATGTAGGAGATTCTACCTTATGGCGTACCGGTGGTTATCAACCTTATACAAAAGCACCTGGAAAAAGTTTAGAAACGGCTCGCAAAACTCGGATTTTGTCTGCCACAAAATCCCTGGAAACAGAAAATAAAATGGAGGCGTGGGCACAGGCGATCCAGAATTTTCAAGGACTTAGGGCAATAAGTATAGATGTTATTACGACTCCTGTTGTACATTATAGCTCACCTATTCAGCTCGAAACCGATTCTGTTCCATCGTCTCAAGAAATGATCCTTAAATCTCTTGAAATAAATACGAAAAATACAGAGGCAGAAGAAGTCATCTTCACAGCCCCCACCATAGCTGAGGTAAGAGAAGATGTGATAAATGAAGTAGCACTAGAATTATTTCCAAAAGAGATTCTTCCAAAGCTATCTATTCCAGACGAGTTGAGAATCATCGTACCCGTTATAAAGAGAGAACCTGTTCCTTCAGTCACTCCAACTATCGTTGTTCAACCAACCACGACAACAATCACACCGAATACCCAGAAGATATATTCATTAGGGTATTGTGCGGATTTATACCGTAAAATAAATAAAAATTCAGAAGCCATAGAAACGATTTTATACAACGATTCACATCGTTTACAGGATCGTAGGAGTATAGATTTGCTACTTGAAATTAGAAGGGAATTACGGGAAGCACAGGACATTATTGATACAATCGAAGACCCTCACACCACTACTCAGGATAGGGCCCTTATTGCAATCTTCGCACCTGATCGCTTGGAATTTATGCAAAGATATATGTCAGCTGTGGAGAGACATCCAGAATTATCCGGCTGGTTGCAAAAGATTGGCTTTAAGTGGTAAGGGAGAGATAAGGCAACACGATGGTAGAGCAAGCTCATGGAGAAATTCCATCGGCTTACTCTACTGACTTTCTTTAAAATACCGCCCGATAATTTCTTCATACACCGCTTTGAGGCGTTGAATCTCCTCAACGGCAATGTGTTCATCAACATGATGGGCCGTTGCGCTTACCAGGCCAAATTCTATCACAGAGCAAATGTCTTTGATGAAACGCGCGTCCGATGTCCCCCCACTCGTGCTTAAAATTGGCGTCATACCGGTTACAGCCAAGACAGCATCACAAACAAGACGTTGTAAGGCTTGATCTTCGCATAAAAAAGCATCCCCGCTGGGTTGAGTCTGTAAGGTGTAGGTGAACCCGCCTTGATTTAGGCCTGCCTCTTCCGCTTTGCTGTGGAGGTATTGCGCCAAGGAACCTGCCGTTTGAGCAGGATTAAAACGAATATTGACTTTGGCGGAAGCTTCGGAAGGGATGACATTTCGGGTTGGGTTTGCCACATCAATGGACGTTATCTCCAAATGGGATGCATCAAAATTCGTCATTCCAGCATCTAAAGGCACAGAAGTAAGGGCATTCAAATAATTTATGAGAGGATTTATCGGGTTCTTAGCCAAATGGGGATATCCCACGTGTCCTGATTTTCCGAAAACCGTTACGGTTGCGTTCAAACTGCCCCGTCGGCCCACTTTAACCGTATCCCCAACCTTGTCAACGTTGCTCGGTTCCCCAACCAGACACGCATCGATCTTTTCGCCACGGGCTTTAAATTGCCCAATAACCTGCTGGATTCCATCAACGGCCGGCCCTTCTTCATCGGTTGTCAAGAGAATGCTGAGCGACCCTTTAAGCTCATTCTTTTGAAGATAGGCATCTATGGCCGCCAGATAGGCGCCGATGGCGCCTTTCATATCCACAACACCCCGCCCAATGAGGTTTCCATCACGGGTATGCCCCCCAAACGGATCAACAGACCAACGGGCAATATCACCTGTTGGAACCACGTCCGTATGCCCTACAAAGCAAAGATGGGGGAAAGATATACCCCGGCGGGCATAGAGGTTGCAAACCTCCCCTGAATCCAAACGTTCAATGGCAAAGCCTCTTGACGCTAAAAATTCACTTACGATAGCCAGTGTTCCAGCATCAGCAGGCGTTACGCTGGGGCATTTCAATAATTCTTGAGTTATAGCAATCGGGTCTGCCATCAATGAACCGCGTCTGACTCCATGAGTTTTGATGCTTCCGGTTTAGAAACAGCCGGCAAAGGGTTGCTTTCTTCGTCTCGCCACTCAATTGGCTTTAAAGGCTTTGTAAGAGCGACTTTTAAGACATGGTCCACGGAATCAACAGGAATAATCTTAATGCCTTGTTTCACATTATCAGGAATATCCGCCAGATCTTTTTCATTATCCTTTGGAATAACAACTGTTTTGACACCACCCCGATGAGCCGCCAATAGCTTTTCTTTCAAGCCACCAATTGGCAAAACACGCCCCCGAAGGGTTATTTCCCCTGTCATGGCGACATCCTTATGCACAGGAATCCCTGTAAGAGCGGATACAATGGACGTACACATAGCGACACCTGCAGAGGGGCCATCTTTAGGCGTTGCCCCTTCCGGTACGTGGATATGGATATCCCGACGCTCAAATAAAGAAGGCTTAATCCCAAACCGAGGTGCTTGAGAACGGATATAACTAACGGCTGCCTGAATTGATTCCTGCATCACATCGCCGAGCTTACCCGTAATCATCGTTTTGCCTTTACCAGGCAGAATGACAGCTTCAATAGACAACAAATCACCCCCAACCTCTGTCCAGGCAAGGCCAGTTGTTACGCCAATAACATCATCGGTTTCCGCCAAACCATACCGATACCGCTGAATACCAGCATATTTTCCAAGATTTCGTGTAGAAATCTTGATGCTCTTTGTTTTTGGTTTCAGCAAAATTTCCTTGATGGCTTTGCGGGATAGATTCGCGATTTCTCGCTCTAAATTTCTGACACCCGCTTCCCGAGTATAGAGACGGATCAGCTGACGCAACGCATCCTCTGCGATAATCAACTCTCCTTTCCTCAATCCATGCATTTCCATAATCTTGGGAACGAGGTAGTGAATGGCAATTTCAACCTTTTCATCTTCCGTATAACCGGGGAGCCGGATGATTTCCATCCGGTCCAATAGGGGTTGTGGCATCCGAAGGGTATTTGCCGTGGTCACAAACATCACATCTGACAAGTCGTAGTCAACTTCCAGATAATGGTCATTGAAAGTCGCATTTTGTTCCGGATCAAGGACTTCAAGCAATGCAGAGGCCGGATCTCCGCGCCAATCCGTTCCCATTTTATCAATTTCATCCAACAAGAACAGGGGATTGGATGTTTTTGCCTTTTTCATGCCCTGAATCACTTTACCCGGCATGGCGCCAATATAGGTGCGGCGATGCCCCCGGATTTCCGCTTCATCCCGAACGCCCCCTAAGGACATCCGCACAAAATTCCGCCCTGTTGCGGAGGCTATGGACTTCCCAAGAGATGTTTTACCAACGCCCGGAGGGCCAACCAAACACAAGATCTGGCCTTTTACTTTACCCACACGGCTTTGAACCGCAAGATATTCCAGAATCCGCTCTTTCACTTTATCTAAACCATAATGATCGTGATCCAGAATTTCCTTGGCGGATGCAATATCCCGCTTAACCCGACTACGGTGCTGCCAGGGAATGGTCAAAAGCCATTCTAAATAATTACGGATCACCGTCGCTTCTGCAGACATTTGATTCATAGAGCGCAGTTTGCGCAATTCCGTCATAGCTTTTTCACGAGCTTCTTTACTGAGTTTTGTTTTTTTAATAGCGGCTTCAAACTCAGAAACCTCATCTTTACCTTCTTCACCTTCACCCAATTCTTTTTGTATGGCCTTCAGTTGCTCATTCAGATAGTAATCGCGCTGGGTTTTTTCCATTTGACGTTTTACGCGCGTGCGAATGCGCCGCTCAACCTGCAAAACACCGATCTCACCTTCGATATGATTCAGAATTTTTTCCAGCCGCGGTTTTACATCCGCTGTCTCCAACAGGATCTGCTTTTCCGGGATTTTTAATGCTAAGTAGGATGCGATCGTATCCGCCAACTTCGCCGGGTCATCGATTTGATTGATGGTCACCAAAACATCCGGGGGAATTTTGCGATTCAGCTTAATGTACTGTTCAAACTGGCCAACAATTGTTCGAACCAAAGCTTCAACTTCGGCTTCATCAACCCGGTCTTCTAGAATCAAGTCAACCATGGCATGAAAATGTTGGGCATCATCTTGAATTTTTATTAATCGAACGCGCTGCCCTCCCTCAACAAGGACTTTGACTGTTCCATCGGGAAGTTTCAATAATTGCAGAACCGTGCCAAGTGTCCCAACCGTGTACAAATCCGCAGCCGTCGGGTCGTCATGATTGGCATTCTTCTGGGTAACAAGAATGATTTGCTTGTTTTCCCCAAGCATAACCTGTTCCAAAGCCCTGACAGACTTCTCACGCCCCACAAATAACGGCACAATCATATGGGGAAAAACAACAATATCACGAAGAGGAAGAACAGGGTATTGCACCCCTTTTGTCAAACCAAACATCATTTATAATCACCCGATCAGTTAGTTAGAACAGATGCCACCGGAAAAAGGCC
>CAZXMD010000076.1:7244-8545 GCA_964641635.1 uncultured Candidatus Finniella sp.
TAATCTTACTTGAAGATGCCTTAATACATGGATATACCTATTTTCTTTTAGCGTCACTCGCACGCTTTCCGTACGTTTTCAGTGGCTGGGCATTACCTTCAACAACTTCCTTGTTGATAACCACTTCCTCCACATTTTCATAAGAAGGCATATCAAACATCGTATCCAGTAGAATACTTTCCATAATGGAACGCAATCCCCGCGCACCTGTTTTGCGAGCAATTGCCCGCAAAGAAATGGCATGTAAAGCATCTTCCGTAAAGGTTAGCTGAACATTTTCCATTTCAAATAAACGCTTATACTGCTTGACAAGGGCATTTTTAGGTTGCACCAAAATCTCAACAAGTGAGGCTTCATCTAAATCAGTTAAGGTCGCCAGGACAGGCAATCGACCAATAAACTCTGGAATCAAACCAAATTTCAAGAGATCCTCCGGCTCAACACTCCGCAACAAATCTCCCGTCGATCTTTCCTGTGGTGCACGGACATCCGCACCAAACCCAATGGCCGCGCCTTTCCCCCGGGCAGCTATAATTTTCTCCAGCCCAGAAAACGCACCCCCGCATATAAAGAGGATATTCGTTGTATCAACTTGCAAAAATTCTTGTTGAGGATGCTTACGGCCGCCTTGGGGAGGAACAGAAGCAATTGTGCCCTCCATAATTTTAAGCAATGCCTGCTGGACACCCTCTCCTGAAACGTCACGTGTAATGGAAGGGTTATCAGATTTTCGTGAAATTTTGTCAACTTCATCGATATAAACAATACCTCTTTGGGCGCGTTCAACATTATAGTCCGCAGCTTGCAGCAATTTTAAGATAATATTCTCAACGTCTTCACCAACATACCCTGCTTCAGTCAGGGTCGTGGCATCCGCCATCGTGAAAGGAACATCAATAATACGGGCCAGCGTTTGCGCCAGAAGCGTTTTTCCGCTGCCTGTTGGGCCAACCAACAGAATATTTGACTTCGCAATTTCAATATCGCCACTCTTAGGCCCATGAGATAAGCGCTTATAGTGGTTATGAACGGCGACAGACAAAACACGCTTTGCAAAGAACTGACCAATAACATAGTCATCTAAAACAGTACAAATCTCAGCCGGAGAAGGCACGCCGTCACCCGATTTAACCATGGATGACCGAGTTTCTTCACGAATAATGTCCGTACACAACTCAACGCATTCATCACAAATGAAAACCGTAGGGCCGGCAATAAGTTTGCGCACCTCGTGCTGGCTTTTACCGCAGAATGAACAATATAATGTGTTTTTAATATCACTGCCGACTGATTTACTCATA
>CAZXMD010000077.1:0-8544 GCA_964641635.1 uncultured Candidatus Finniella sp.
CCCATTTCGACGTTCAGGAAGCGTTTACATTCCTGTTATCTAATCCCATCCTATCCCAATAGAAAAGGAGAGCCTATGGGCGCGGTTATCTCGAAGATGGTGAAATGTTTTCAGCACCTAGAGATCATTGGATGGCCTCTTCTTCTTGTGGTTATACGCTTTAAAATGGCCCACATTTTCTGGAAATCGGGGCGCATAAAATTTACCCACTGGGATTCTACCGTAAGCTTGTTCCGGTATGAATATAAAGTTCCCTACCTCCCTCCAGATCTCGCTGCCTATTTCACGACAACGTTTGAACTGGTTTGCCCTGTCCTGTTAATTTTCGGCCTGATGACCCGCTTGGCGGCAATCCCTCTTCTTACGATAACAGCCGTTATCCAGTTTACCTATTTACATCATTCCGACCACACCTATTGGGCCATTCTTTTAGGTACACTTCTCTTAAAGGGTGCAGGCCCCCTCTCCCTGGACAGGTATTTTTGGAGACATGACTAAATTACAAAAACAGGTCGCGTTTTTAACGAATACCAATTCTACCGTCTTCGAAAAATATAAAATCTCTGAATTAAAAAAATAACTGTTGAATTATTTATTAATTCAACATACCATTTTTCTAATTTAATTTCCAAAAATCAATTTATGAAAGTCTTGTTATGATGAAAAAACACTTTTTTTTATATGCGGTTTCCCTTTTTGCTCTTCTCGCCTTAACAGCAGAAGCGACAGAAAAAGACCCGGCACTTGAAGACCTTCAAGAAATTGCCAGAAACGCGTTTCCACTGGCTTGTTATGATGCAAACAAGGACACAAATATAGAAGATCGGGAAAGGCTTCTCACAGCTAGCCAGCATATCCCAGCAGACCCTATCATATTCGATATCCCTTTAGACGTTCTTTGGCATCATATTTTTCCCTATCTGGACTCACAAACGCTTCTTTTAGGCGCAAAACGTACGTGTCATGCCTTTTATGAACTTTCGCATTTGTCTTGCTTCTACTTAAATGATTATTGCCTAACGGAAACAAGGCCTCATGCCATCCCTGTTCACATCCTCCGTTTCAAAACATGCAATACAAAGGATGGTCTCTTAAAACTTGCTAATCTTATGAGCGTATCGGCAACCGACCTTAAAAACTGGTTCGAGCCGGAGTTCTTAAAAGACGCTTTCTTGCCATACCAAACCAGCCTCCCCCCGAAACTTGAAGGCCAAAGTGAGGAAGATATCGGCAAGCTTTATCCTATTCTTAAGGTTGCTTTGGCTTCCACGCTTGTCGAGACAACTGATGCCACAAATCCTGTCATAAAATTACTTCAGGAATATCCCTACCCTTATGGATTATCCTTAAACAAGATGCGGTTGTTGTCTCTTAACCCCGCGCGCCCAGGGATGTATTACGAATCCCTCTCGCAGTTGATAACAGGCCCACACGCGTACCCACGTACATCCCCAACAATAAAGAGTATTGCTCGGGAACTTTTAATGGCAGGTAAAGGCGTCGCCGGCATAAATAATGTTTTTTTTGTTTATCCCAATTTCGGCGAACTCCAAAATAGAGAAATTGCCATTCAAATTCTGGAATTGTGTGTTCAAAATCCTTCACTCTACCAGGACTATGATTTTTCTACATTAATTCATTGCGCCTTTTTCTTAGAACAGCCTGACCTAGCCCTTAAATTCCTTAGTAAAACCGTTGAACTCCCAGATAATGCAGGTAATCTGTACTACAAAATCTCTTCGTTTTTTAACTGCAAAGATAGGGGGATTAAAGACAAAGAAATTCTATCCTGTATTCACGAATTTTCGAAAAACCTTTATTCTTCTTGGGCCGAAATTCCTGCTTATGCAAAATTTCAAGCCCTTTCTCTCCTGATGCAGGTAGAAAAGCGGGAAGAGGTACAGAAAGCGATGGATGATATCCTGTCACAATCCGAAGAAGAGGTGTTAAAAGCTTTTCAGGCTTTCGTGCTTAAGGATCTTGCCCATTATCAGTATCCGGAAGAGAGCCGGAAACTAACCCAATATTTACTCAATGTGGAAATGAAGAAGATTACCCCGATGCTCCTCCAGTGCAACAACAACGAGGCTATTTTTACTCAATTCCTAACAATAGATCGGCAAAAATCTATCGCGCTCTTAAAGGCCTTTATTGAATTTGATGCCGAATCTGATCAGGGTGAGTTTTATATGCGACATAAGATCGGTGCTCTCCATTTTCTTGCTCAGCACGCGCCAGAGGAAATGGATCATAAGAAATCGGAAGTTCTTTTAAAAGATTTTTTAAAATCCGATCATCTTAGTGTAGATAGCAAGTTAGATGCTCTCTACTTCCTTGCCCAATATGCAGCGGAGGAAAGTGATCAAAAAGAATCGATAATTCAATTAAAGGCTTTAATTAAATCTGACCAGACTAATATGGAAACCAAGATCGGCTTTCCCCTTTTCCTTGCCAAACATTGCGCAGATGAAGAAGACTACATCATACAACAAATCAAGTCTTTGGATTATGAAGAAAGAGAAGAATTTGCAATTGAGAAGTACCTTAGTATAGCGTACTATTACCTCGACAGGCTGAACCTGTGCGATATTTATTATCAAGAATATATCCAGAAAATACTTTCTAAGACGGATCACAAAACCATGGAAAGGTGTGCCAATATATTGAAACGGCTTCAAGAAGGCGGCCTCCATATCGAGCATGTTAAAGATTTGTTAAAATACGATCCTTTCAAAGTCATCGGTATTTTAATGGAGGGGCGCTTCTAAAAATAAACCAAAAATAAATGATTGGCGTCATACACTATAGAAAGGATGGAAGTGTTCGGTATGGAGACAACGAGAACCATGGAAACCTATTTGCCGCCCAATCGATTGTTGTCCACAAGAGCCATAGCTATGCCGGCCGACACAAACCCGAGCGGGGATATTTTTGGCGGATGGTTGGTTGCGCAAATGGACTTGGCAGGAGGAAATGTCGCTTCCGTAAAAACAAAAGGACGGGTCGCCACTGTCGCTATTGACGGGCTTGTGTTTCATAAGCCCGTTTTTATTGGTGATGAGGTCAGTTGTTATGCGGAAGTTATCCGCATTGGGAACACGTCTCTCACCTTACACATCGAGGCCTGGGTCCGCCGGGCTTTACAGGAAGAGATTATCAAGGTTACAGAAGGGACGTTTACCTTTGTTGCCATTGACAATGACCATAAGCCCCGCGAAGTTCCAAGAGATTAACCGAAAAATTATTTATATCTCATTTTTATCAATTTTTCAGATTTCCCATTCTTCTTTTCCTAAAAAGAAGAAGGCCTGTTTCACCTTGTGATTCCTGGTTTATCATTGTTGATTCTCTTGCTATACTCCATTGTATTAAGCCGTTGAATAATTGATACCAACCTGCAATCAAAGAATATTGCAAATTTTACCCCTCACCCGGCACTTTGTGCCGACCTCTCCCACAAGGGGAGAGGTAAAATACAAGGGCTGTTTGTACCTCTCCCCCTGTGGGAGAGGTCGCCATGAGAAGGAAGCGTAATGGCGGGTGAAGGATTAATTTATGATCCTTTTTGATCGCTTATTGGTATGAAAATACTATATCAGCAATGGGTATGAACGAGGAGCCGGGATCATAAAAAATAAAAAAAATACACGATGGAAGGCTCCTCAACCGAGCTTCTGGAACCATAGAATCCTATCGTGGCTCTTGTCCCCCGGTCTCTGGCTTTTGATTTGCTTGCCATTGATGGGCGGGTGTTCCTGGTTTTTTGATGAGGAGAAAACAGAAATGATTGAGAATACTGTTCTCGATCTGCCGAGCATTCCCTATAAAACCGAGATCGTTCCCGAAGCTCCGGAAGATTCCATAGAAGATGTGGATACTCACCTAAAGGCTGTCTCCTTGCTCATTAAACTGGAGTCCCGCCCCCCGACGAGCCTTAATGCTCTTTATCACCGGATCAGAGGCGATGTAGAACGCCTGAAGAATGCCCTGGCTGAAAAAGGCTACTTTGACGGAAGAGTTGAATTTATAGTCACGGAAAATACAGCCCCGGTTGTGGTTACGATGACGTACACTACCGGGAAACGGTATAAAATTTCGGAAATTGCCGTGATGACAACGGAAAGTACTGCCGAACCTTTGCAGTTGCTCCCTAGCAAAGCAGCAAAGACGATCCAACTGACCATTGGGGAAGAGGTCGACCTGATGCGCATTCAGGAAGCCAACCAGCGTTTGGGTAAATACTTGCGGGACCATGGATATCCTTTCGCAGATATGGCTGAACCGGAAGGTCAGGTTGATCGGGACAAAAAACAGATTCACGTTATTTTTCGTGCAATCCCAGGGGGTGCTGCCGTTTATGGAAAAACACAAATCACCGGACTGAAGAATCTGGACCAACAATTTGTCCGAAACCGCCTCGTCTGGCAAGAGGGGGAACGCTTTGACGAACGGGCCTTAGAAAAAACGCGCCATAAATTAATGGGAACAGGACTGTTTGCCGGTATTGAGGTAAAGCCGGATGAAGACGGGACACACACTGAAGCTGTTCCTCTCACGGTCCATGTCATCGAAGGGCCACCCCGAACCATTGGCGCAGGATTGAAGTATGCAACAACGGAAGGAATAGGCGGTCAGGCATTCTGGTCTCATCGTAATGTTTTTGGTTCGGGAGAAGGGTTGGGATTTATGCTCCGCGCCTCTCCCCGCTTAAGCAAAGCCAAGATAGACCTTGATATTCCGGATATTTTCGCCCCGGAACAACATTTGCGCCATGAGATCAGTGCAACGCGCGATCAGAACCGCGCTTATACCAACCGGTCGGTTGAAGCGGGAATACGACTGGAACACCCTTTTACAGAAACGGTTAAGGGACTGGTTGGCATAACCGGAGAAGCCGGAAAAGTTAAGCGTACGGGTGTGGTATATTTTAACCGGCTGGTTGGGTTGCCTGTCGAGGTGCAGGTTGATGCAAGCAATGACCTTATTAACCCAACGAAAGGGGGGCGTTTCACAGCGCAAGTCACTCCTTATTTTGGTAAGTCCGGTCAAGATCGGCGCCTCATGATTTCAACGGCAAAAGGAAGTTACTATTTGCGCCTTCTCAAAGAAGATACGATTGTGATCGCCGGATGGGCGCATGGGGGAACCATCGCAGCCAGTTCCATTGACAATATTGCGCCGGACAAGCGTTTCTATGCAGGGGGTGCTGGTTCCGTCCGTGGATATGGATATAAACTTCTCGGGCCGCTCGATGTGAACCGTGTTCCTTTAGGAGGGAGATCCATCCTGGAATATGGCCTTGAAGGACGCTTCCGTGTAACAGATACCATTGGTTTTGTTGTTTTTGCTGAAGCTGGTAGTCTATCTTCAAAAGCGGCGCCGGATGTTTCAAGCCAGGCGCGCCTTTGGGGGGTTGGAGCGGGTGTGCGGTATTATACGGGCATTGGCCCCATTCGGCTGGATGTGGCAACGCCCATGAAGCGGCGACAGGATATGAGCGGAAAAGCGATAGATTCAGGGTATCAACTTTATTTAAGCGTCGGGCAAGCATTTTAACATGAAATTTTTGGGTTGGATTTTACGGATTGCAATTATAGCCATAGGGATTGGCCTATTTCTATTACAATCGCAATATGCCAAAAAATCCATCCTGGAATTTATTGTGAACCAGCCTTTGAAGGGCTCGGCTTTAAGAATTGAAGCAGATGGAATCCGGGGGCTTTTTCCTTTTCAATTTTCAGTAACTTCTCTTGAAATGAAAGAAGGAAAGGATCGGCGGGCGCACCTTTCCAATGTCTCCGTGATTTGGTCAGTACCTTCTTTGATAAACCGGGAAATTCGCCTTGATCTTATAAAAGAGGACAATCTGGCAGGCAATCTTACTTATTTTATCAGCCAACATGCCCTATTTGCAAATCTGAAGGGTAAAGGATTGCCTCTTGGAAAGAAAGGAGCCGCCCTTTTATCAATTGATATTGACCTTCCCAGCCTTGATTTATTGAAAGGTCATATAACCGCAAGTTTGCATGACGGGCTTGAACCTGCGCTTCTAACCCTAGAGCTTGAAGAAACCCGTGACGCCAATTTAAAGGTAAAAGATATCCTTCTAGCGGGTAAGGGAATTAAAGGCAAAGGGCATGGCGTCCTTTCCCTTAAACAAGGGACCTGGGAAGGGGAAGCGGACCTATCGATAGACGATCTTGCGCCTTATGATGTATGGCTTCATAAGGGCCTTGCCGGTTCTGCAACCCTGAAATGTCGAAAAAGCCCCAAAAGTCATGCTGATCTGGATTTGCAGTTGGGTGAATTTCACTATGGTGGATTTGGCGCAAAATCTTTGAAAACTCTCATCAGCATTAAAGAAAACACTCACTTTAACGTATCTATGCGAGCCCAAGATTCTGTGGTCAACGGGATTCCGTTAGCGACCCTGTCAGCAACGGGGAGTCTTGATGAAGGCCGGGGAACTTTTGATTTCAAGGGCGCTGGAAATCATAATGTTTCTTTTCAGACGCAGGGAACTTTTGATCTTCCAACCCCTGAAACCCCGCAAACCAAACTGACCCTTAACCGGGCAGAATTGACTCATCCGATGCATCAATTCACTTTAAATCAACCCGCAGCCCTTGTTTGGAGCGAAGGAGATATTCAGGCATCAAAAATACGGATAGCAACCCGTGGGGGTATGATTACGGTTCAAGATCTGATTGTAGGCAATCATCTTTCCGGAGATGTTCTGGTTAACCGGCTTCCCTTAACGCTTCTTCGCATCGTTGATCCGGATTGGATTGCTTCGGGCCATTTGTCGGGGAAGGGAAAGCTGAAAGGGACAAGGGAAAATCCGGACGCCGAACTTTCCCTTGAAGGAAAATCTCTCCAATGGGGGGAGCCTGTCAAGGCCCATAAGAGGTCCTCTAATCGATTCATAGGAATTGATTTATCAAGCGCCTTTACATTGTCTGAAGGATTTTTATCCTGGCAGCTTAAATGTGTAAGTGGTCGTTTCCTCACCCTAACTACACAAGGCAAACTCTCAACTGATCAATGGGCCCCAACGGTTGAAAGTTCTTTAGAAGCCTCCCTTAAGGGCCAGGGAGATATGGGGATAATCTCTCTTTTTATGCCGTATGGGGATTTAATAAAAGGGCAAGCTTCCCTTGATTTATCAGCCAAAGGAACCGTTAAGGCTCCTCTTATTCAAGGGCATATTTCCCTCACAAAAGGGCTCTATGAGAATGCTGCTTTTGGAACGTACATTAAGAATATCAACCTTCAGGGAAAAGCTTCAGGGAGTGTCCTCACCTTGTCCCATATCACAGGTCAAGATAATTCAAAGGGGCATGTAAGCGGCCATGGGGTTATCAGATTTACGTCCCTTCTCAATCCGGACGTGGACATTCAGTTAACGTTGGATCAGATGATTGTTGTCCAGAATGATGAGCTATCTGGAAAAGCAAGCGGCGCCTTAAGGCTCCATGGTTCCTTAAGCGGAGATGAGCAAACCAAAGCCAGAATTACCGGTGACCTTGTCATTCGCCCCCTTGAAATCCGCCTGGATGAACATTCGGAAAAAATAGTGACGATCCACCTTCTCGAGAAGAAAAAAGACGGGTCTTATCAAACGCCCGGTGACTACCTTGATCAGGCACTGCTTCAGAAAGGCCCGTCTTTTCTTCCCCTGGATATTCACCTGAAAGCGCCCGGACAAGTGTACCTCCGGGGCTTTGGACTGAATGCTCAATGGAAGGGGGATGTCAGGGCCCTTGGGACAATAACGGATCCCCACCTGGTGGGGGAGGTAACCCTTGTAAGGGGGAAATTTGACCTATTGGGCAAGCCTCTTAAATTAATGGAAGGACGTGTGACCTATGCCCAAGAACCAAAAAATGACCCCCTTCTCGCGATTGTCGGATCACGCGAAATCGGTGAGATAACAGCCATGATGCGTATTGAAGGACATGCCTCCAACCCCAAAATTACTTTCTCGTCCTCACCTGCCCTGCCACAGGAAGAAATTTTAGCGCGCCTTCTATTTGGAAAAGGCCTGGAGAGCATGTCCGTTACGCAAAGTCTGCTCCTGGCCAATGCTTTGAGTTCTTTTAAGGGAAAGAATAATTTGAATTTTACCGATAAGATTCGTTCAGCTTTCGGGTTGGATGTTCTCGAATTTAAAGAGCGCAAAGCTATGGATGGGGATGATTTCAAGCCAGACAGCCAACTGGTGAGCGTCGGCAAACAGATATCCGATAAAGTCTACCTTTCCCTTGATCAATCCGTGAGTGGCGATGGCGGCACATCGGCAACGGTTCAATATGAAGTTACGCCATCCCTTAAAATTGAAGCCGATGTGGGGGGAGATAAAAACACAGGGCTAGGATTCGCGTGGGTTAAAAAGTATTGAGGGTTCCCAAGGGTGTTTTAAGAGCCTGTCTTAATGAATTATGGGTGTACGTATTTCTTCTCCTGTTCTGTCATTGCGAGGAGCGAATGCGACGTGGCAATTGTAAGTCTCCAATATGGTATAAGAGAGTTTAAGAGAGAAAG
>CAZXMD010000078.1:0-8309 GCA_964641635.1 uncultured Candidatus Finniella sp.
CATAATTAATACTCTAGAAACTCCGCGCATGGAGAGCAAGGGATGCCTCCGGTTCTCCCCTCAACTCCCCATGGCATGACGCATCAAGCGTCTTTTTAACGGGGGAATCTGATTCACAATTCCAAGGCCTGTGTTGCGCAAGAAAGATAGCATGCTGGATTTATTAGAAAATAACCGAACCATGCCATCGCTCATGGCCAAAATGGATGCTGTATCGACACGGCGACGACGCTGATAATCCTGCAGAATGCTTTTTGACCCGATATCGAGCCCTAAACGCCTTGCTTTTCCAAGAACTTCCGCCAATGTTTGTGCATCACGCCATCCTAAATTGACCCCTTGTCCTGCCACCGGGTGGACCGTATGAGCTGCATCCCCCACAATCGCAAAGCGATGGTCAACCGTCCCTTTTGCGATCATGGCGCTCAAGGGATATGACCACCGTTTTCCTGACAATTGGATGGTTCCAAAATAGGGGAAGATTTCTTGAAGCTCGGCTGAAATGACTGCGTCATCCAGGGACAATAACCGATCGGTATCCTCCGGGGATCCTGTCCATACAATTCCGGACCGATATGCTCCCGTTGCGGGGCATATTTTTAGAGGGAGAATGGCAAATGGCCCTTGAGGCTGGAAAATTTCCCAGGCTGATCCGTGATGAGGCTTCTCATGGGTAACATGGGCAATGAGGGCCATCTTCCCATAATTCCAGCGAAGGGTTTTGATACCTGCCTCATCCCGCGTCGGGGAAAGGCGGCCTTCCGCTCCCACCAGAAGAGGCGCTTTCAGGATACGCCCATCGGCCAGCTCAACGATAACCCCCTCAAGGTTCCGTTCCGTACACACAACACTTGCCGGCGCTATCCAGGTCAGATGATGTGACAACTCTGCCGCCCGATGGAAAATTCCCTGGCGCAAAACCCTATTCTCAACGATATAGCCCATAGGGGCATTTCCCACATCCCGGTGATCATAATATATTGCCCAAGGTGAATCACGCTCAAAGACACGGATATCCAAAATGGGTTCTGCCGCATGCTCAACCTTGTTCCAAATACCAAGCTGGTCAAAAATGAGTTTTGACCCATAAGACACTGCTGTTGTTCGGCCATCCAAATCCGGCTTCAAAAGCTCTTCGGGAGATTCCCGGTCGATAACGGCAACGCCAAAACCCTGTTGAGCAAGACCTACAGCCAATGTACCGCCAACGAGGCCGCCTCCTATAATGACAACATCAACTCCCAAAGACTTTACCATGGCAAAGCCTCCAACTGCTTTAATCCCTTGTCCAGGCTCACAAGGGTATGTTCCTGTTGGGGGGTCTCATCGTAAAGCCATGTATACAGAACATAAAGGAAGAGGGCAAAATAGGCACGCAACCGAATAGGGGCCCAAAGATCGTTTGACTCAACACCACTTTCTTTCAGAATGCGGGCAACCATTTTCATCAAATAGGGACGAAGGGTCAATAATGCCGGCGGCATGCTCACCAAATCACTCCATAAGCGCCGGATCGACTCACGGTGCGCAAGGCTGGCGTCCAGGTGATTCATCACCATGTCCGTGAGCCGGTCTTGCATAGATGTAGTAGATGGCGGAAGGCTTGTCATTGACTGATTGTGAATTTCTTCCACCAAAACCAAAACCATAAATGCTGGCTCCGGGTAAAGACGCCCCAGTTTGAGAGGACTCTCCCCTGTTTCTTCAGCCAATCGCTCAACTGTCAGGGCCGCCATGCCCCCTTCAGCCGCCAGTTTCCAAATCGCCTGCTCATTCATTGAGACAATTCCTGTCCTCTATGGATCGCTGCCCTTACAGCCGTAAGCGTTAACTTGGCCAAGCTCCCATTCTCATCAAAAGCGCTCAAAGCGGCGGCTGTCGTTCCCCCGGGGCTTGTTACCCGTAGGCGTAAATCCATAGCCGTATCGCAGGATTGGTCGAGCATAGCCCCTGCTCCCACGGCTGTTTGCCGCGCCAAAAACATGGCGGCTTCTGGAGGTAACCCATTTGCTATCCCGGCTGCTGCCAAACATTCCACGAGTCGAAAAAAATAGGCGGGACCACTTCCGGATATGGCTGTTACCACATCCATCAGGCTTTCCTTTTCAAGCCATATAACTTTTCCGGAGACTTCAAAAACAGCTGCTCCCAAGAGCCGTTGTTTTTCATTTAAAGAGCTGCGAGTCACTAAAGCAGCCATGCCTTGCCCAACGGTTACGGGGAGGTTAGGCATTGCTCGAATGATACGGGCCTCTTCTCCCAGAATTTTGTGATAATGATTAAGGGTAACACCTGCTGCAGTTGATAGAAACAAACACCCTTTTTCTGAAAAACGTTTATAGGATGGCAAAATTTCAGGAAGCGTTTGGGGCTTAACAGCAAAAATAATCAGATCCGGAAGGTAATCCGCAGGTAAGGATTTTAAATCAGGCAGGTACGCAAGGCTAGAGGGTTCAATAACAACAACATCAAAAGGAGCCTTTGCGCGCTCCCAGCCCTCTTTTAGGGCCCCACCCATCATTCCACAACCCACCAGAAGAAATTTAGCCCGTTTCATCTTAGCCTTCCTTTCTCAGTCGATGGACATTTTGCAGAACCGGAGGCTGCTTCAAGCTTCCCCTACCGTGTCTATTAGCCCCATCTGTAGCGCATCCTGAGGCAAAATACCATGGGTTAGTAAAGTACCAAAGACAGGGTAAAATGTTTCACATTCTCCAATAATGGTATCCATCAGCTCCTCGACCTGAGGAAGTATTTCCTTAGAGTTTTTGCCTGACAAGGGGAGCGCGTAACGAAAAACAACCCACTGATCCTCAACCAAATCAAAATGCCCCATCCACAAACGGCGGTTAACCAACATCAACAATTCATAAATACCAACAGGTAAAGGTTCTGGGATTTTCAAATCCAGAAAACAAGCCAGGTAAAATAAATTAGATTCTGCTTGCCAACAAAGGTGGAATCGGTACTCACCCCAATGTCCCGGGATATCAATGACCAATTCATCCGGGCGCAGTCTCTCCCAATTCCACAAAGCGTCATCCGCAATTTCCGCCGCGACGTTCAACGGATCAAAATTTTCTATTTTCTTTGCAACAATCATTAAGTTAGGGTTTTCATTTAAATTAAGAATTCGTGAAAGTATCATCCATTATTTTTGCTTTCTTTTCAAGAGTTGACATTTTCTTGGCACAAAGACCCCTCTTCCCATCAAGGGAATACTAAATGCATAAGCCCAGAATCCCTTAAAAATTGAGAAAAATACATTTTTATTTTTCTTTTTTGTATCTATGGTATTGAAAAACTTTAAGGAAAGGTATACATATATATTTATCCATGGGGAATTATAGAGTTGTCATGAGGCCCTCAGGCTAAAATTGCGCTTTCAAGACAGCATCTTCATCGGCACAAGAAAGAACAAGGGGTTGTAATCCTCCGAAAACATTTCTTATGAGGAATTATAAAACCAACCGACCTGAATGACGGTACTGTATTCAACAAAATTGTACTTTCTATAAGATTGCGCTTGGAGGTTGCTTTGTGGGGAACTGCTGCGGCAATTCGGGAGAACCTTGTTAACGGAGTGGCCTTGAGAGCGATCGGTTTTTTCATGAGAGATAAATATATTTTTATTTTTTTTTAAAAGCTTAAAAGAATTTTAACCAATTAACGATAAATTTAAGTTGAGACCAAAAGTTTTTTAAAGAGGTGTATTATGAAAGAAAATTATTTTAAATCGGTTGTTATGATCGAACGCCTCCACCGCCTTTTTTTAGAAGTGGTGAAGGTTGAGTTAGACCGGATGAAAATTCGGGACATCAACAACGTCCAATGTCTCGTCCTCTACAATGTTGGACGCGGACAGGTTACTGTGGGGGAACTTACCAACCGCGGATATTATCTTGGATCCAATGTTTCCTATAATTTGCGCAAGATGGTTCAAAATGGCTATTTGCTACAAGAACCAAGTACCCATGACCGCCGTTCCAGCCATGTAAAGCTCTCAGACAAAGGGATGAAGCTTCATGACAGACTGGACGAATTGTTTACAATGCATGCAAAAGCCCTTGCTCACGAAGGTGTTGACTCTGCAAAAGCTGAGCAATTAGATGAGATGCTCACCAGCCTCGAAGGTTTTTGGACAAGCTTATTAACGCGCGATTTACGTCGCTAAAAGCGCTGGATAGCAAAAGAGAAGCAACGCCGCTTCCGTGCATTTTATTGGCTTTTTGACCTTGATCCCCTCTTGATATTTTTATAACTTCAAGGCAGTGTGGGGAAACAATCGAGATCAAGGAGCCAAAAAATACAATGTCTCTCTTCCTGCCCGTTCAAATTCACCCGGAAGGATGGCGCTTTATCGGCATTTTTGCCGTTCTTACCTTTGCCTTGTTTTTTGCAGCCCAGCCCCTTGGATTCTTAGGAATGGTCCTGACCGGCTGGTGCGCCTATTTCTTCCGAAATCCGAAACGGATCACACCAAAGAAAGATGGGTTAATCGTCAGCCCTGCAGATGGGATTGTTTGCGCCATCAAGAAGGTACCCCCTCCCGCCGGATTTGAAATGGGTACCGCCCCGCGCTTTCGGATCAGCATTTTCTTAAATGTTTTTGATGTCCATGTGAACCGCATCCCCATTGGGGGGAAAATAATCAAGTCTATTTATCACCCCGGCAAATTCCTTAATGCTGCGCTCGATGACGCCAGCGACTATAATGAAAGACAGTCCTTGATTATTGAACTGGCGGACCATACTAAAGTCGCTATTGTCCAAATCGCTGGCCTTATCGCACGACGTATCTTGTGTGATGTGAAACAAGGAGACACCGTTGGAACAGGGGCTGTATTTGGCCTCATCCGCTTTGGCAGCCGCACGGATATTTACTTGCCTGAAGGAGCGTACCCTCTTATTATTGAAGGGCAACGCATGATTGGGGGAGAAACGGTTATCGCTGACTTAACCACAAAAGGAACCGCCAAAAAGATTCCTCTTGAAGGAATTTGCCACTAATGGCCTGGAAACGCAAAAAAGCCATTCCGCTGGACAATAAATCCAACAGCAAGCCCAAACGACGCAGCCTCACGCCCCGTTTGCGCGGGCGCCTTGCAAAACACCCTCTTCAAGGCTACTCACTCCTGGGAATGTTGCCAAATATCGCAACGGTTTTGGCATTATGCACAGGATTAAGCGCTGTCCGTTTTGCCTTACTGGAACGGTGGGAATGGTGCGTGTTCGCTATCCTTATTGCTGGAATTCTCGATACGATAGATGGTCGTCTCGCCCGATTTTTGGGTAGCACGAGCCGATTTGGCGCGGAACTAGACTCCCTGTCAGACTTTATTAGTTTTGGGGTCTCGCCCGCTTTGGTCATGTATTTCTTCACGCTGCATCAATGGGACGGCTTTGGATGGGCTTTTGTTTTGCTCTTTAGTGTCTGTATGGCTTTACGCCTGGCCCGCTTTAATACCCGCAGCATTGAAGGTACGACACCACTCTGGTCAACACCTTATTTCGCAGGAACGCCCGCTCCGGCTGCCGCAGCGTTAGCAATTAGCCCTCTTGTCATGTCGCTGGAGTGGCCAGATTCCTACTTTATAGCGAGCCCTTTCTTTTGTGGAACGATCCTGTCTGCCGTCGCCGTTTTGATGGTCAGCGCAATCCCGACGTTTTCCTTAAAAAAGATTCACATTCCTCACCAATACGTTCTACCCCTCATGTTGATTATTGCCGTATCAACGGCTGCCTTGTTCAGCAAACCATGGTTGACGCTGACCCTCATCGCTATCGGGTATGTGAGCACATTCCCCTTCAGCATTGCCTTATATCGTAAGGCCGCACAAGCGCAGGAGTCTTTAACCAAAGGCTAGAAAACCGATTTGCACTCAAAGAATGAGTTAATTTTACCCCCCTTTAACAAAAAAGGCTTCTCTCCTCACTCAGCATCCTTGCCCGGTCTTCAAAGGCTGTAATCATTTTTTTAACCGCGTCTGTAAAGATGGACTGGATCATTCCCTGAAAAAGGGAAGATTGGAATTCAAAGTCGATGAAGAAATCAATATCAACGCTATTGGGAGATACAGACGAAAAAATCCAGTGGTTATGAAGATGCTTGAAGGGCCCTTTTATATACTTAATCTCCACACGTTCATTCGGCGTTAAAAGTACTTCAGAGCGGTAGGTGTCTTGAAATAGTTTATACCCAACAGTGAGGTCTGCCAAAAATCCGCGATCCGTTTGTTTGATAATATCTGCTTCCAATACCCAAGGAAGGAATTCCGGATACCGTTTTACATCAGAAACGATAGCGTAGAGTGTTTCTGAAGGATAAGGAAGGGTTCGACGTTCAGTGTGGCGCGGCATTTATTTTAAGCCGCGCTGCTTTTAATTTCGCAAAATCGTCGCCCGCATGGTAGGAAGACCGCGTCAACGGAGATGCTGCAACCATCAAGAACCCTTTACCGCGCGCCATCGAAGCATACTCCCCAAACTCATCAGGGGTAATAAAATTAACAAGCGGGTGGTGCTTGGGCGTGGGTTGTAAATATTGCCCAATGGTTATGAAGTCAACATTGGCGGCGCGAAGGTCATCCATAACTTGATAGACTTCGTTTTTTGTCTCACCAAGCCCAACCATAATCCCTGACTTCGTGAACAGTGTCGGGTCAATCTTTTTCACCTGGTCTAAAAGACGCAATGAGTGAAAATAACGGGCCCCTGGACGGACCTCTGAATAGAGGCGCGGAACAGTTTCAAGATTGTGATTATACACATCTGGCTTTGCGGCCACGACAATTTCAATGGCGCCGTCTTTGCGTAAAAAATCGGGGGTGAGAATTTCAATGGTTGTGTTGGGAGCGGCAGCCCTGATGGCTTGGATGGTTTGAGCAAAGTGGGTCGCGCCGCCATCATCCAGATCATCCCGATCAACGGAGGTGATGACGATATGGGAAAGGCCCATCTTTCCAACGGCTTCCCCGACGCGTTCCGGCTCATGAGGATCAAGTTGATCGGGACGTCCTGTTTTGATGTTGCAAAAGGTGCAAGCCCTCGTACACACATCCCCCAAAATCATAATGGTGGCGTGCTTTTTTGCCCAGCATTCCCCAATATTCGGGCAAGCGGCTTCCTCACACACCGTATTGAGCTTGTGGGTGCGCATGAGGGAGGCTGTTTCCTGATATTCCTTTGAAACAGGGGCCTTAACCCGAATCCAGGACGGCTTGCGTTGTAGGTTGGTTAGGGTCAACAGGGTCTCCTAGAAATGAATGGCGCGTCCGTAAGCATCAAGGACAGATTCATGCATCATCTCAGATAAAGTTGGATGGGGAAAGATACTGTGCATCAATTCCGCTTCTGTCGTTTCCAGCGTTTTCGCAATGCCAAATCCCTGGATAAGTTCCGTGACTTCAGCCCCAATCATATGAGCGCCCAAAAGGGCGCCTGTTTTGGCATCAAAGATGGTTTTGATCAACCCTTCCGTTTCCCCCAAAGCCAAGGCTTTGCCATTGGCTTTATAGGGGAAGCGTCCAACTTTCAGCTCATGTCCTGTCGCTTTCGCTTGAGCTTCCGTCAAACCAATGCTGGCGATTTGGGGAAGGCTATAGGTACATCCGGGAATATTGCGGATATTCAATGGATGAATGTTGGGAACTCCTGCAATCTTTTCAACACAAATGATGCCTTCATGGCTGGCTTTGTGAGCAAGCCATGGGGGGCCAGTCACGTCGCCAATGGCATAGACGCCCGGCTCATCCGTTTCGGACCACTCATTAACCGTAATCTGCCCCCGGTCAATCTTGACCTTTGTTTTTTCCAGCCCCAAATTGGCTGTATTTCCAACAATACCAACAGCGAGGATGATGCGGTCAAAAGTTTGGTCTTTGCCTTGGAGGGTGACTTTAACAGCGTCTTTTTCTTTAGTAATCTTTTCAACAGACGCGCCAAGGAAGAATTTTATTCCCTGTTTTTCAAATGCTTTTTGAGCGGTGGTCGATATCTCTTCATCTTCTTGGGGAAGGATCCGGTTTTGCAGTTCAACCACCGTAACGTCCGACCCAAGTGTCCGGTAGAAGCTCGCAAACTCAATGCCAATAGCGCCGGACCCAACAATCAGAAGAGACTTTGGTAAAGTCTGCGGAGTCATGGCATGACGCGCTGTCCATATCAATTTTCCATCTGCCTCGATGCCGGGTAGTGACCGTGCGCTGGCTCCTGTTGCCAGGATAATGTGAGAGGCGGAAATCTCTTGGGGAGCATCTGTAGAGTCTATGGCAATTTTTCCTCCCCCTTTCAGAAGGGCATGCCCTTCC
>CAZXMD010000079.1:0-8062 GCA_964641635.1 uncultured Candidatus Finniella sp.
TTGGCTGATCAAAAGCGTTAAGGGCATATCGTCTGCTTTGATCCCTACTTTTGGCGGAACGTAATGCGTCCTTTGGTCAGATCATAAGGTGTCATTTCTACAGTAACCGTGTCACCAACCAGAACGCGGATACGGTTTTTGCGCATCTTTCCTGAAGTGTGCGCCAAAATAACATGATCGTTTTCTAATTTTACTCGAAACATTGCATTGGGGAGGAGTTCTGTGACGACACCACTAAATTCAATTAAATCTTCTTTTGCCATAAATCTTTGATCCGCTCTTAAAAAATAACCATACCGATATTGATTTTACTGACTGTGTAGCATACATAGCTAATTATATCATTCTTTATTTCAAAGTAGCCGCTTTCTTCATCACCTCAATATGCTCATGAATATGTGTCGGCCTTTTGCGCGTTGGCCAGGGATGATGCAAGTCGCCCAAGTGACACTGAAGATTCTTTGTCTCAATCCGAATTTCTTTGTCTCCGGAACAAATGAGATGGATCATGTTAGATTTGTTCGTCTGGAGGGTGAGAAGGTTCAACGTTCGTGTGCTTTCTTTGCGGTGGAACCCCCGATGATGAACTTTCTCAACATTTTTAAAGCAAAGCCCTGAGTGAACACGGTGATACATCGGCTCGCCTTCATGGTCAATGGCCGGATGTTCCCAGCAAAATCGATTGGCCAGTATGGTAAACGTAGCACTCTTAGGTTCATAAACCATAGAAGTTAAGGGAAGCAGGGCATCTTGCAGGTGGGTCGATAAAATAGTCAGGTCTTCAAAATCCCGGGCCAAAAGGCGAAGGGGCTCAAAATTTATGGACATTACGAACTCCTCTATTCGGTAATGCGTTCGATACGCGCTCCACATCCTCTGAGTTTATCTTCTACCCGTTCGTATCCACGATCAAGATGATAAACGCGATTAATTAAAGTTTCTCCTTCCGCCGCCAATCCTGCCAGAACTAAACAAACGGATGCCCGCAAGTCCGTTGCCATAACGGGCGCGCCTCGAAGCGTCTCAATCCCTCGAACGAGAGCCGAAGATCCGTGTACCGTAATATTGGCGCCCATACGGCAAAGTTCAGGCACATGCATAAATCGGTTTTCCCAAATGGTTTCCGTGACCAGGGACGCCCCCCGGCAAATGGTCATCAGCGCCATCATTTGGGCTTGTAAGTCTGTAGCAAATCCAGGGAAAGGTTCGGTCATGACATCTACTCCTTGAATATCGCCCTCCGGAGCTGTCACTTGAAAACCTTGCTCTGTTGGCGTTAGGGTAATGCCCGCTCTTTGTAAATGGGCAGATGCCGTTGGAATCAGATCAAGAGACGTATTGGTTAGATGAATTGACCCCTTTGTAATGGCCGCAGCCATAGCATAAGTGCCCGTTTCAATGCGGTCAGGAATAACGCGGTGTGTCGCGCCATGAAGGCCCTTTTTTCCTTGAACAGTAATTGTGTCTGTTCCCGCGCCAGCTATATCAGCCCCCATCGCGATCAGACAGTTTGCAAGGTCAACAATTTCCGGTTCCCGGGCGGCATTAATAAGACGTGTTTCGCCTTTGGCCAGACAGGCCGCCATCATGAGATTTTCCGTGGCTGTGACAGAAATAATCGGCATGGTGATTGTTGTCCCGACAAGCCCTTTGGGCGCTTTTGCATGAATATATCCATCCAGCAAGTCAATTTCTGCCCCTAAATCTTTCAAACCACTTAAGTGGATGTCGATAGGACGCACACCAATGGCGCAGCCACCGGGTAAAGAAACCTGCGCTTGCCCACATCGCGCCAAAAGCGGGCCTAAAACCAGGATAGACGCCCGCATTTTGCGGACAATATCATAAGGCGCCGTTGTGTTATGGATGGTTTTTGCCGTAAGGGTCAAGGTATTATGGCTTGGGTCATTACTGAGATGGACGCCATGCTGGTCAAGGAGAGCCTCCATAGAGATAATATCTGCAAGATGGGGCATATTGGTTAAAGTAAGAGGTCCATCCGTCAGTAAAGCGGCCGTCATTAAAGGAAGGGCCGCATTCTTTGCGCCGCTAATGGCGATTTCACCGTTTAAAGGAACGCCCCCCATAATTTTAATTTGATGCATTGTCTATCTTTGTCCTCTTTGAAGGTTGTATTAGGTCGAACTGTTTTTAACAAAATTTCTGGTAATTTACAGGCGAGGTAATGTTACGCCAACTTGCCCCATATATTTCCCAAGACGATCCCGGTACGAGATATCGCAGACCTGGTCTGCTTTCAAGAATAAGAATTGACACGCCCCTTCATTGGCATAAATTTTAGCAGGAAGAGGCGTCGTGTTGGAGAATTCAAGGGTAACATGGCCTTCCCATTCCGGCTCAAGGGGTGTGACATTGACAATAATCCCACAGCGGGCGTAGGTGGATTTTCCCAAACAAATGACCAGCACATCCCGGGGAATGCGGAAATATTCTACCGTTCGGGCAAGGGCAAAGCTGTTGGGAGGAATGATGCAGACATCTGTTTTACGGTCGACAAAACTATTGGGCGAAAATGCCTTCGGATCTACAACGGCACTATCCACATTTGTGAAGATTTTAAATTCATCTGCAACCCGGGCATCATACCCATAAGAGGATACGCCATAAGAAATAACACCTGCGGGCCTAGGGGCAAGTTGCGGCGTTCTCAAGGATATTTCCCCATTAACAACAGCGCGTTCTTCCTCATTTGCATCAGCCATCCGAACCTGATTGTCCACAAAGGGCTCAATCATTTTGTGCTTAAGGGATTGTTCGCGAATCCAGCGGTCAGGTAAAATGGGCATGAGATGATAACCTTTTCTTAAATAATCAACTTTGTAAATAAACGTACACGATTTGAGATGGTTTTTGGAGGTGTTTTTTAAACAGGACTTACATTGTTGGATTCACCTCATGGGGTAGTCTTGATTTTTCACGCTCCTGGATTTGATTTTTCCGCTTGCGCAAATTTTCGCGCAATGCTGCCCCTAAACGCTTTTGGCGTTCTGACTTAACGCCCTTTCCTTTGAGGGGCGCTTTAGGAGGATTTGTGGTCATGTTTCTTGAATCCTTTTATACCAAGTTAAAATCAAGGATATTATCATTTTCACCCCTTACCCGTCGCTCGTGGTTGTATGGTGAACTTGATCGCTAATTGGTATTAGTTCTATAGCATTTACTGCTTTTTTGCAAAATCAAATAAAAGCATTGAAGCGCAGCAGCCTGGGCATGGAATAAAATGAGTGTGACAAAAACAAGGGCAACCTGCCTCTTCCAAAGTTTCATTTTCCCCCCTTTTGTTTACGGGATTGATAGATGCCTTACCCTTTATCATAGGCTTCTTTATTCTCTCAATTATATTTTGAATGGACCTCCTCTTTTTTTTGAACAATTTGTTTAAAAACCAGATCAGAAGGTAATAGTTAGGCCTATCGGTAAAATCATCTTGAATCCCGATTATACCTATGCCATGGTTTCGGGTGTACGGTTGCCGCCGTGGCTCAGTGGTAGAGCACACCCTTGGTAAGGGTGGGGTCGAGAGTTCGATTCTCTCCGGCGGCACCAGCTTTAAGGTATGCACGTAATTGGCGGATTCCCCTTCAAGAATTTTTGACGTCATGCTATAAAAACAAAGAAGCGAGCCATCATCTTAATTGCGGGCTTCTAGATGTCTCTCTTTTTAAAACCTCACTTTTAACGGCATAGCCGGGTTGGAATTATGGCACTGCATTCACGTTCACATAGTCGGCACACCCTTCTCCCTTCTTCCATCACGGCGTTTTTGAAGCGCCGCCTGGGTCAATTTATCGGGTTTTTTATGATTTGTTTGGGAGTAGCGTTCGCTGCTATTTTGGTGACTTTTCATTCTTCTGATCCGTCCTGGAATTTGGCTATTGATGGCCCAGCCAAGAATATATTGGCCTTTCCAGGAGCTGTCTTGGCAGATATAATGCTGCAGACTTTTGGAGTGGCGGCGGCATTTTGGGTTATCGCTCTCTTGGGGTGGGGTATCCGATCCATAGCGGCAATTCCTTTAAGTTGGGTTTTCTTCCGGGTGCTGGCCTTGATTGGCGCCGTTCTTCTGGCCACAGCTGTTGCCGCACAATGGACAGCTCCAAAATCCTGGCTTCTTCCCAATAGTTTAGGGGGTGCGTTTGGAGACATCCTTATTCATCAGTCCCATAAAATTCTGGGCAGATCTACTCTTACCTTTATTGGAATTGGGACTTTATTTTCCCTGCTGTCCTTCTGTTTGTTCGTATTAAGTTTGGGCATTCCCTTCAAGAGAATTATCCAGGGGCTTTTGAGCATTGCTCTTGGCCTTAAAGTTATTGTGATTTTTCTTTGCCGAGAGTTTATGAACCTCGTCTTTTGGGGCACTGGAAAAATGAGAAGAGAGTCGGATGAAGAGTTTAGCCAACCCGTTTTATCAGGGTTTCCTTCCTCATCACCTGCTGAGGATTTAAAGAGCATCCCCAATGAGAGTGACCTCAAGGCTCCCCTAATTATTTCTTCTGGTCGCGGGGAAGGAGCCCTTCACATTACATCTGAAGATCGAGCCCTTCATGAATCCCAAACGCTTAAAGAACGCATGAAGACCCCCATTATATGGGGAGATGACCCATCCGCAAATTCTACAGACGAGGAAGAAATCCTTCAGGAAACTGAGTCACTTGGATCCATCAGAAAACCAGCAAAATCTTCCCTTTTTTACGATTCAACATCGGATTTAACCCCTATGGGGTGGGAGGAATACGAACTGCCCTCCCTTGAATTATTAGACCCATCTTTGCGCAAAACAGCCCAGGATATTGATCCTGAACTTTTAGAGGAGTCAGCTTATCATTTAAAAACGGTCCTGGAAGAGTTTGGCGTTCGAGGAGAGATCGTAACAGTTCGTCCCGGACCTGTAGTGACGATGTATGAGTTTAAACCAGCTGCAGGCATCAAGACTTCCCGGGTGATTGGCCTTGCCGATGATATTGCGCGCTCCATGAGCGCCTTATCTGCCCGTATTGCCGTTATACCGGGCCGTAATGTTATTGGTATA
This sequence comes from uncultured Candidatus Finniella sp., assembly GCA_964641635.1. Classification (GTDB taxonomy): domain Bacteria; phylum Pseudomonadota; class Alphaproteobacteria; order Paracaedibacterales; family VGCI01; genus VGCI01. The sequence goes on from CAZXMD010000079.1 coordinate 5,054, forward strand.
GAGTTGCCTAATCCTACCCGCGAAACTGTTTATTTGCGGGAGCTTCTGCAATCTGAAAGTTATGAAAAGACCACCACAAACCTTGCATTGATTTTAGGCAAAGATATCGGAGGGCAGCCGGTCATTGCCGATTTGACGCGGATGCCTCATCTCTTGGTCGCCGGAACAACGGGATCAGGAAAATCTGTTGCTGTGAACACAATGATCCTTTCCCTTCTTTTTCGTTTATCGCCGGATCGCTGTAAATTTATCATGATCGACCCGAAAATGTTGGAATTATCTGTTTATGACGGCATCCCTCATTTATTATCCCCCGTTGTTACAGACCCCAAGAAAGCGATTGTGGCTTTAAAGTGGGCTGTGCGTGAAATGGAAAACCGTTACCGGGCGATGTCCAAATTGAGCGTCCGTAATATAGATGGTTATAACGCCCGCATAAAAGAAGCCCATCAAACAGGTGAGCTGTTGGTTCGACGTGTTCAAACAGGTTTTGACCCGGATTCCGGAAAGCCTATTTTTGAAAATCAGCCGTTAGATCTTGAGACATTACCTTATATTGTCGTTGTTGTGGATGAGATGGCGGATCTCATGATGGTTGCAGGTAAGGAAATTGAGGCAGCGGTTCAACGCCTCGCGCAAATGGCGAGAGCCGCAGGCATCCATCTTATTATGGCAACCCAGCGTCCCTCTGTCGATGTCATTACGGGCACGATCAAAGCCAATTTTCCAACACGCATCAGCTTTCAAGTCACTTCTAAAATTGATAGCCGCACCATTTTAGGGGAGCAAGGGGCAGAACAACTCTTAGGCCAAGGAGATATGCTCTATATGGCAGGGGGAGGACGCATTACACGGGTTCATGGGCCTTTTGTTCGGGATGATGAAGTTGAGCGCGTGGTTGCCTTTCTCAAAACCCAGGCAGAGCCAGTTTACATTGACGGCGTAACTGATGATGAGGATGATCTCGTTAGTTTTGATGAAGCCGGGGGTAGGGCCGGCGACGCGCTTTACAACCAGGCTGTTGATCTTGTGATGCGTGAGAACAAGGCTTCGACCAGCTTTATTCAACGCCATTTACAAATTGGCTATAATAAAGCGGCTGGAATTATTGAGCTATTGGAGAAAAATGGCATTGTCAGTGAGGCTAACCATGTTGGCAAGCGCGAAGTCTTAAGATAAGTTCAACAAATGACAGTTCTAATTGAAAATAGTGTATCCGCTAACACGCTTCATAAATTTAAGATATATCAATCACTTCTCAAGGAATGGAACCAGAAAACGTCTTTGGTGCAAGAAGATACCTTAAGTGATTTTTATAATCGCCATGTTCTTGATTCTCTTCAGGTTATCCCCCTCCTTGATCCCCTTAAGCTACAATTTGAGAAACAAAACACGCCGCCTATTATTTCATATATGGAATCAGGCGCTCTATTGGATGATCGTATAAACGATGCCAGAGAATTATCTATTATTGATGTTGGAACGGGCGCAGGGTTTCCTGGCCTTATTTTAGCCATGTGTGGCTTTACCAACATCACATTGTGTGAAAGCAATTTTAAAAAATGTATTTTCTTAGAAGAAGTTGCCCGTCAAACGGATACTGTCGTTACCATTCTTCATAAACGTGTTGAAGAGGTTACCCGAAAGTTTGATGTTATTCTTTCCCGCGCCCTCACTGAGTTGGTGAAATTATGCCTTATCATGGAGAATCTCTCTCAAGATTCGAATTCTCTTGGAATATTTCACAAGGGGAAGACCTGGAAAGATGAGGTTAAAGACGCCCATAAGCATTGGGACTTTGACATGAAGTGTTATAAAAGCATAACCTCAGATGAGGGCGTCATATTATCTATAAGTAATTTAAAAAGTAAATAGATTTCAAGATTATGAAATTGTTTTTTGACAACCTCCCAACTCGCCCTCCTATACTTTCTTTGATTCTGAAAATTACTTAAAGTGACCTCCTATACATGGGAATATTTTGCGTTTTTTCTTCCTGTTTTTAATGGAAAAATATTTTTAAAATGATCTTTTTTTTCAAGTTCGCTGATGCCTTCTATCATTGATTTTTTATTCTAAATCTGTTCTTTTTTGACTTTGCATCACAAAAAAGATACCTCCCTTGTTTCACGTGAAACATTTCTGGAAAATACGCATCACTTAATCGGGAAAACCTAAAAATTTAAAAAAGGAGGTGTGAAAAAATGAAGCCTTACTGTTTCACGTGAAACGTTTTGAAAAAAATGAAGGAATTTTCAAAAAAAATACCCTTGGCTTACTGATCGTTTTATTTTTTATGCAAAAAAGAAAATTTTTAAAAAGTGAATTTCCGACAATCTGTGTGTGTTAAGCTTGATATTTCCAAAGTTAGATTGAATAAAGAGAGAAAATTAAAAAATTTATTTTTTAATTGGAAGCCATTTGTTTCACGTGAAACAAAAACAAAGCAAAGGCAAAACCCTTACGCAGCAGTTATTTTCTCTATTGAGTAAACGGCAAGTGCCAAATTTTCTTTGAAAAAAGAAAAATTTTGCACTAAAAAAGATTTTCCAAAAAACAGTGACTGGTCGTGTGCGATATTCTGCCAAAAAACGGGTAAAATCCACTCCAAACCAAGGGTGGGCGTAGAGAAAAAGAGAATTAAGACATATTTCTGACTTTTGCATATAAAAGTGATTAAAATAACGCACTATTGTGAGATCGAAAGAGGAATGCAATTAAGTAATAAAAAACACAATTCAAAGTATACAAGACAAAACAATAAATCTTTCTGGTTCGACTGGCTTAAAGACAGCTATCCTCATCAAATTAAAAGGGGATCAATCTAAAGAAGCCACGGCGTAAAAAAATCACTCTCAGGGCTTATTAAGGCATATTGACCCTTCCTTAAAAGGATGCTTTCTTAATGAAAACAAAAGCAACTATCAAACAATTGACATACGCTTGGAAAACTGGATTTATAATGATAAATCAAAAACATAAACAACTTTCAAATATGCTTGCGCCTCT
>CAZXMD010000080.1:0-248 GCA_964641635.1 uncultured Candidatus Finniella sp.
ACGGTACGGATATTGGTCATAGTCAGGTTTAAAATGGCATTGGCGAGGTTAGCCACTTCATAAGCTGCTTTTGCTGCATCTAATACCTGATAAAACACAATCCCATCAACGGTCACGGCAGCGTTATCCTTGGTGATGACATCTTGAGACGGCACATCAAAGACAGCTTCCATCATATTAATCTTGGCCCCGATTCTATCAACAATGGGCACGATCAGATGAAGTCCGGGAGACAGTGTGCGCGTATA
>CAZXMD010000080.1:258-6484 GCA_964641635.1 uncultured Candidatus Finniella sp.
CCTTGGGAAACCGTCCGCTCGGACCGCCCGACAATCAAAATCGCCAACAATCCAAAAATACCCGCAATCATTTCACCGGTCATCATTACTTTTCCCTCAATTTAAGTTTTATGATTTTACTATATCCTATTTCTGTTAAAAAAGGGTGAGCATCATTTGACTTTTTACCGGATATTTCTTAAGCAGCGCCCCAATAGCGGACACGGCCCGTGTCCACATGGACAAATTCCGTGTACCGCCCAACACCGCCAGCCCGCAATGCTTTTGCAGCCCCTTGAACCTGCTTGAGAGTACGACCCGGCAGATAAATGTCTGCCGCTTTGCCATAAACGTGCTGGCTCATTTTGGCAACCCCACGGCTACGGGCATTGAGCGCCTTATTTGTTTTCGGGGAACGATAACCGGAAATCAGATGGAACGGCTCCACCGTGTCCAATTGCTTTTGGATTTTATGCAAGACATGCAAGAGATCCCTATCAATCTCATGAATGGTTTGGGTTCGGTGGTCTCGGAACAGCTTATTGATCTCTTTTAACGCCGAAGGATTATAATCCCCTTCCGCCCAAAATGTACATTTCTTTAAGGATTCGCCCGTATGACGGTTATAGAAACTCAAGAACAATTCTTGTTCTTTATGAACAGGAGTTAATGTCCGCGGATCCAACATCGCATCTCCCAATGACTTTGGAATCAAAAGGGTCGGGGCCACCCCCACCGATAATCCGGCTCCACCGGCTAATTTCAGAAACATCCGTCGGCTGAAGCTTGTTCCTGCTTTTTCAGGAGGTTGGGGAGATTTTTTATGAACCATAACACCTCCTTTTTATTATTCAGGTCTCCTTATACTCTAGGATAATTGCTCCGTCTTGTCAAATTTGAGGAAATAAATTCGAAAGAATTGATTCCTAACAAATTACCAACAGGTGTTTATAATTTTTCAGGAATTTGCGCCGTTTTTTTAAACACAATTCACATTTTAACGCTTCCGCTCATCCGCCAAAATTACTGTTACCGCTTTTGCCAAATCTTCCGGAGCTATTGTGTGAGGAAACGATTTCATGAAACGCCCCTCCCGGTCCATCAAGTAAATCAAGGTGCTATGGTCCATGAGGTAGTCCGCCATGGTCCCATCCGGCTTGGCTTTGGCCGCATAGACCTTGTAGCTTTTCAGGACAGGGGCGACTTCTTGGGGCGTACCCGTTAGCATGATAAATTTGGGGTGAAAGTTTGTGGCATAAATTTTAAGGTTCTCCACCGTATCCCGCTCGGGATCAACAGTCACAAAAATCGGCGCCACATCATCTAAATCCCGCCCTAGAATGGTCAAAGCACCCGACATGTTTTGAAGCCCCAAGGGGCAAATGTCGGGACAAAAACTATATCCAAAATAAATCAGTCTATATTTACCCCGAAATTCAGCCGTGGTCCGACGCACCCCATGTTGGTCCGTCAACGTAAAATCTCCCCCAATTTGAGGCGCCCCATGACCTGGACGGTCCTGAACCGTGACGCTTGCCTGGTCGGCAAGCTGATGATAAATCAACCAAAAACAAGCCAGCCCCACACTTAAGGAAAAGCATCCCCATTGAAATAGGCGTCGCTTTTGCATTGTTGACTCTCCTTTATTTATTCTCGCTTCAAGACATCCTACAGCGCTGCGCTTCATTTTAGAATCGGCCATCGCATCGATACTTTTTTATTTTGAGCGCGACATATTTATCAACAAAAAAGCACATCCGGGTGTTGATTTTTCATTTGAATAGTGTTTATATAGCCCTCAGCAGCATGCGTCTTAGTGTCGCATTTCGGAAACCATACATTCAGCCATAAGAAACCCACAATAAATGAATGTTGATTTTTCTGCCATACGTAAAATTGCCCATGACTTATAAACAAAAATTAAAAGTCATATATACAAAAGAATAAAATGTCTGTGGGAATTAAAAAACAAAACAGAAGCTTACTGGAACCGCAAGTCAAAAATTAAGTATTTGTATTTACAATAAAAAATTACAGATATTTTATAATTGATCAAGCCTATCCATTACTTCTTCGCATGCTGCAAAAAAATAAAAAATCAGTTGTTAGCTGAAAACCCTCTTTGAAGAAGCGGGACTTAATTAACAATTTTACCTCCAAACCTTACGGGGAAGGTACAGAATTTATGCTTTTTTGTGGTTTGAGCAGACCCTATACGGCAGCGCCTATGAACGCTTCTGCCACACCGTGTGATGGGTGACTTTTTGCTGGTAACTTTACTTTCTTACTTGCCTTTTTCTTTCCCTTGGAAGAATGCCTCTGCAGGAGAAGCATTGATTTTGCCTACCCCCTACCTGCTTGGCATCGTCCTTCCCCTTATCTTTTTCATTATTCTCCTTGCTTTTTGCGTTTTGACAATGTCCCGAAAACTCACTCAAATCAACCAAACCTTGATGGTCACACAGCTTGCCCTGGCGAAAGAACAAAAAATCGCCACATTTGGCGCTTTGGCCGCGGCGGCGGCCCACGAACTCGGGTCTCCCCTCAGCACCATTTCCCTTGCCGCTAAGGATATTTTATCAACCCTACCAGGGAATAGCCCTCTTCTGGATGATACGCAACTTGTCATCAGCCAGACAGACCGTTGCCGGGATATTTTATCAGAATTGTCGCGAAGCATTTCACAAGACCCCAACCAGCCCCAAAAAATACTCCCCCTATCCGCGCTTATCGAATTTGCAGCCCAACCCCATAAACTACCCCATATTGGGTTGGTTATCAACAAAGAGGCGCCCGACCCTGAACCCTGCTTCACGGTCACGCCTGATCTGCTTCATGGCCTTGGCAACGTCCTTCAAAATGCTTTTCAGTTCGCAACCTCGAGCGTTCGCGTCACCTTACGGTGGGATAAAGATAAAATTGAAGCCGTTATCCAGGATGATGGCCGCGGATATCCCCTCGATGTCCTTCCGCGCCTTGGCGAACCCAAGCCTTCCGGCTCCAAGGACTCAACCGGCGAAGCCTCCCGGAAAGGTGGCCATATGGGACTTGGTTTGTTTATTGCAAAAACTTTATTGTCGCAGCGGCAAGGTGAAGTACATTTTTCCAATGACGGCGGGGCACGCTGTTTGATAAAGTGGCCAAGCGACATGAAGGTTACGAATTTAGAAATGGAAAAATTAGGGTAAATAGGCTACTTTACTTTATGTTGGACTTAATTCTGACGCTGAGGTAAAACTCAACAAGAGGAACCAAATAATGTCTCAAACTGATTGTACTCTCGAAAAGTCTCTTCTTATTGTCGATGATGACGCCCCTTTGAGAGAACGCCTTGCCAAAACAATGACCAAACGGGGCTTCACCGTCTCTATGGCAGAGAGCCTTGCACAAGCTCGCGCTTCCATCAGATGGAACGTTCCCAACTATGCAATAGTTGACCTCAAATTGACCGACGGATCAGGCCTTGAGATTGTTGATGAAATCCATGCCGCAAATGACAAGGCCCGCGTTATTGTGTTAACAGGTTATGGAAATATCGCGACAGCAGTCACCGCGATCAAACATGGGGCCACGGATTATTTACCAAAACCTGCTGATGCTGATGCGATTGAAAATACCCTTCTGAACATCGGGATTGACTTGCCACCGCCGCCCATAAGCCCTATGTCTCCAGACCGCGTTAAGTGGGAACATATCCAGCGCATCTTTGCCGAATGTGGCAACAACGTCTCAGAAACGGCCCGTCAATTGAAGATGCACCGCCGAACCTTACAGCGTATTTTAGCCAAACACGCCCCCAGGGGTTAGGACAAAATAATTTTTTGTTACCATTTCTTCATCTCATTTCATGGCTTCACTGAAACGCCTCATACCTATTAGAATGATATCAAAATCCATCACTGCAAATTCCATGATCCCTTGCAAAATCACGTAAATTCTGGCGAATATTGGGATGAGATGTTATACAAGCTTCCCTCATATAATCTGAAATCTCCTGATGGGTCAAACTTCGGATCATATTCTTGACAAGAGGAACCGCTGCCGCAGACATGGACAAAGTTCGGTATCCAAGCCCGATCAATGCTAAAGCTTCCAAAGGGCGTCCCGCCATTTCCCCGCAGACGCTTAAGGGAATTTGCGCTGCTTCACACTGATCCTGAATGGACTTCAGCATGCTTAAGAACGTTGGAGACAGAACATCGTAATGATCGGTTAGTTTTGGATACTCCCGATCAATGGCGTAGAAAAACTGAAAAAGATCATTACTCCCCACGGACAGAAAATCAACATGAGGAAAAAGTTGAGGAAGCTGATAAACCAGCGAAGGCACCTCTATCATTGCCCCCAATCTGATTTTTGTCGGAACAGGATTCCCCTTCTCTTTCTCCCGCTTGATTTCTCCTTCCAGCAACTCCCGCGCTGCCCGGACTTCATTGACTTCTGCAATCATCGGCAACATGATTGTCAATTTGGAATCTGCACTAGCTCGAATGAGGGCCCTTAGCTGGTACCTCAATAAAATAGGGCGGTCAAAAACAATATTTTCTGTTCGCCGTTTTTTGACTGAACTTTCGGATTTTAAGCGCTCTAGATAAGGCAATACTTTATCCCCACCAACATCGAGTGTTCGAAAAACAACAGGATAATCCCCCGCCCGCTTCAAAATTTCTCCATAAAGCTTTACCTGTTCATTCACGTTAGGCAACCTGGTTCGCATCATAAAGGGAATCTCCGTTCGGTAAAGCCCGATTCCTTCCGCTCCTGCTGCTTCAATATGATCAACATCCTCAACCAACCCCGCGTTCAGCAACAAAGAAATAGGAATATTGTCCAATGTTTTCAATGAAGTATGGGGCACTCCTTCTGACAGAGCCTCAAGGCGTTGTGATTTCTTAAGCAGCACTTGCGCATCATACCGATTCACAACTTCCCCTACAGGGCTAATATAAATACGCCCTTCGTTACCATCGACCAGAAGAGAGTCACCCGAATTAATCTCCTGCAAAAGGGCCTTCATCCCCCCAACAACGGGAATTTCTAAAGAACGCGCCACAATGGCCACGTGGGAAGTTTGAGATTGCTCTGCCAGAACGAGCCCTACCAACCGACTTCTGTCATAATCCAATAACTCGGCAGGGCCTATACGGTCAGCCACAACAATAATGGGAGAATCACCTTCCAGGTTCCCCGGCACACCGGAAGTAACCAGGTGGCGCCTCAAACGACCAGAAAGATCTTCAAAATCACTAATTCTTTCCTGCCAATGAGGCTCTGATTCTTTTCCCTCCAACTTTTCCCGAATAGACTGCAGAACGCGATCCACAGCCGTTACGGCCGTCATGCCCTCTTGAATCCGCTCCCGCAACTGGCGCTTCCACCCCGGGTCGCGCGCCAATAACAAATGAACATCTAGTATTTCACGGGAGTCCTTCAGCGATTGGATTTGGGATTGTGTCTGGATTTTTGGAGGTGAGGAGGTATCTTTTTGAGAGATAATACTTTGAATTTCAACAACTAAATGAACAAATGCCTGATCAAGATGCGCGAGTTCGCTTTTATTAGAACTACTCTTTAAAGCTTCTTGACTCCGGGGTGTTTTCATCCCCGCCGATTGATGGACAACCGCCCGTCCTAATCCAATGCCTGTATTGAGGCTAACCCCATCAACCTGACGGGAGACCGTCATCCGATTTATGGCGTTATCGTCTGCCATAGGTGTGCTTAGGGGTAGAATCACCAGTCACAGCTTCACCTCCCTGGCCTTCACCTTTATGCGCGATAAATTCATTGGCCTGATCAATTAATTCTTGAAGGATTTGTTGGGTCGTTTGCTCTTGCGTAATCATTCCCACACTTTGGCCTGCCATTAAAGAGCCGTTCTCCACATCCCCATCAACAACCGCCCGCCGCAAGGATCCAGCCCAAAAGCGCTCTATCTCTAATTGAGCCTGTTTGAGATCCATTTCCCCCTTATCAACATGGCCTATCATTTCTTTCTGTTTTTCAAAGAAACGGCGCGTTGCATCATTTGCAAGCGCCCGAACAGGAATAACGGGAAACCGCGGATCTAGCTGAACGGAAGATACGGCATCCCGTGCATTTGCCCGAATGAACGCTTGCTTGAACCGAGGATGCGCCTGGGACTCCGTTGCACAGACAAACCGGGTGCCCAGCTGTACACCTGAAGCACCCAACTCAAGATACGCAACAATGGCTTCACCCCGGCCAATGCCGCCCGCAATAAATA
>CAZXMD010000080.1:6494-8011 GCA_964641635.1 uncultured Candidatus Finniella sp.
GGAACATCACGAATCACAGGCAAAACTTCCTGGGCCAAAATACTCGCAGAAACAGGCCCAACATGACCTCCGGCCTCATTCCCCTCAATAATTAAGGCGTCAACCTCCATCTTCACGAGTTTTTTTCCAAAAGCAAGTGTCGGGGTGAAACATAAAACCTTCCCCCCATAAGCTTTAACTTTAGCAATAGCAAATGCAGGGGGCAGCCCCCCAGCAAGCACGACATGGCCCACCTGGTTTTTCGCACAGACATCAACGAGTGCATCCAATTCCGGGTGCATCGTGATGAGATTCACCCCAAAAGGATAACGAGTCATCTTAAGGGTAGCTTGAATCTCTTCATCCAATTGAGCCGGAGACATTGCGCCTGAGGCAATAACCCCAAACCCACCGGCGTTGGATATGGCCGAAACCAGGTTCCGTTCGGATACCCACGTCATAGCGCCACCCAAAATGGCATGCTCTGTCCCTAAAAAGGAACATCCCCGTTGCCATAAATTATGTAATTTCAAGTCAAGAACTCCTTATCCAGACCATAGGCGGTATGAAGAGTGCGCACTGCCTCTTCTGCCTTCGATTCGTCTACTAATACACTGACTTTAATCGCAGAGCAAGAAATGACCTGCAGGGAAATATTCATTCCCGCTAAAGTTTTAAACATCAGACTTGCAATACCAAGGCGACGTTGCAACCCTACACCGACAACTGTAATTTTGGCAACGTTTGGATCAAGGATCAAGTCATCATAAGATATTTTTTTCTTTTCCTGTAGCGCTTCAACAACACGGGGAATTTCCGCTTTGAGAGCTGTGAATGTAAGATCTACACAATCATCCAAAGATACGTTTTGAACAACCATATCTATATGGACATCCGCATTAGCCAAAGCTTCAAAGACATCCGCTACCGCCTGTGTTTGATTCTTCACATTTTTTAACGTTATCCGTGCTTCATCCCCCCTATGGGTTATGCCACTCACATGAACCGGATCGCTCAGCATCTTTTCCGGCACAATTTCTGTACCGGGTTCATCATGAAAACTCGAAAGAACCCGCACGCGAACCTGATGGTTCATTGCGGTTTCAACAGACCGTGTTTGGAGAACTTTAGCGCCTTGAGCGGCAAGCTGAAACATTTCTTCATACGTAATTGCTTTGAGTTTTTGCGCTTTTGGCACAATGCGCGGATCCGCCGTGTAAACACCTGTTACATCTGTATAAATATCGCACCGGTCTGCCTGCACTGCCGCCGCTATGGCAACAGCTGTTGTGTCAGACCCCCCACGGCCTAAAGTTGTGAGCCTCCCTTGCTTCGTTAACCCCTGAAACCCGGCAATAATCGGAATAATTCCATTTGACCAACATACTTCCAGCTGCTGGGGATCGATCTTTTCTATACGGGCACACCCATGATCAAAATTCGTGAGGATCGGGAGTTGCCACGCCAGAAGAGAGCGTGCCGGAATGCCAATCTGACTTAAGGCCAAAGCTAAAAGGCCGCTCGTCACTTGCTCTCCT
>CAZXMD010000081.1:0-7999 GCA_964641635.1 uncultured Candidatus Finniella sp.
CAAGGTCATTGGGTTCAATGAATGAGACGTTAATGAAAGGTTTTGTTCTCATCAAAGCGAACCTTCTTTAGTGTTTTGAGTGTGCTGAAAGGGGGTTTAATTCCATTATAAAGGATGTATGCCGTTAAGAGGTAGGATTTTTAGTGTATCAAGCTTTTTTAAGGGGAAGATTTTTGTTAAAACCCTTGCTATGCGCTGGGAAGATATCCATTTGGAGCGTCAGGAATGGCTTATTCCTGATACCAAAAATGACGAATCGTTAAGAGTGCCTCTGGTTGCAAAGGTTGTTGAAATCTTAAAAATCCGTCTTCAAAAATATGGGCGAGCAGAATGGGTTTTCGAGGGTACAGGGAAAACAGTGCATTTGGTCGAGCCAAAAGCGGGATAGAAAAGAATATTGCAACAATCTGGCATCAAGAACTTAAGGCTTCATGATCTGAGGTGTACTGTTGGAAGCTGGCAAGCAGCCACGGGTGCCAACAGCTATATTATTGGTGGAACACTTGGCCATAAAGATCAAAAATCTACGGCTGTCTATGCCCGCCTTAATATTGATCCGATAAGAGCGGCCTTAGAAAAAGCAACCGATGCCATGCTGGAAACAATAAAGTAAGGTAGCTAAAATTACGATCTATCCTGGCCCCAATATTTTAATAATAAGTTGAATTTGTTAATATAAATACTCATGTCTTGTAAGTTTGGCACTTGATGAGAAAGCATGGTCTCCCAGTCGGCTTTAGCTTCCGCCATAGCTTCGGAAGAAATTTCTTGAAGAGAATCTGGGTATTTTAAACCCTTGAGATCAAACTTTTTGACCGCAATGTTATGAAGCCTATCTTTATCAAGCTTCTTGCTTTCAAAAAGTTCCGCAAGGTGCACCACATCATAGAGGTCTCTCGGTCGGGTTCTTTGGACAAGGGCACGCATCTTTTCGGCAAAGATTTCATACAAAGAGTAGCACATGACCGTCGTTGCACAATTTGAATCATCAGAATAATGATGATTAAGGGGTAAGAATGCTGGCTTATCTACGACTTTTTCTTCTCGAGATAAATCTAATTTGATACGCGGCCACGATCCAGACGGCATTAAGGGGCCGCGAAAGGGAATTTTAACTTGGATAAACTGATCATTCTTATCGGGAAAGGGCATAATTTCCAGATTGTCTGTGTCAATTTTTAAACCAAAATTCTCAAACAGAAGATCAAAACAAACAAGCAGCTCCTCTTTGATATGGGCTTCATCAACAGGCGCATGTGGAAGAATGGTGTAATCCAAGTCTTCGCTAAATCGGTAGTTTCCAAAATAGCATTTCTTAATGCACGTTCCGCCTTTAAAAACCCAGTTATTTCCAAGGTTTGGATTTTGAACAATCGCCCAGATTAAGAGGCTTAATACATAATCCTTTTCAATCGTTGAAAGAAGCAGACCTGTATCTTTTTGGGCTTTGATAAGCTCTTCCTTTTTTATCATTTCTTCTTTTCCTTTAATTTCCTTGGAACGCGCAAATGCCAGCGTTCTACGATGCTATCGCATGGTGATAACGTTGATAATAGAGAGAGCCCTTTGCTTTTATTTACGTAACAATATTCAATAAGGGGCTTAGACTCAGGTGACAATAATTCCAAAAAGAACCCAAGACGTTTTAGGACGCTTTTATTTTCTATTTTTTGAGCGTATTGAGCCAGCATATCCATATCTTTCTCTGAGGACATTAAGTAAGCTTGAAAAATTTCTAGCATCGATTGAGATGTGAAGGCATCTGGAAAGTTTAGGAAGTCCAAAACAGTCTTATGTGGGTCACTGATGGGTACCTTGGTGCCTTCGATCCACTCCGTTTTTAGGCCAAAAAAGTAAGATTCTTTGACTTGGCGCAGCAGATATTGATGGTTCGAGATAGATTTTTTCTTTTTAAACACCTTCTGGGCTGTAACAACCCAGGTATCAAGAAAAAGCTGGTCTGTTAAACCCCAAAAATGAGCAGCCGTCCAACATCCGATATAACACGGTGAGAAAAGCTGGTTTGCAACCACCCATGGATTTTCATCCGTTAAAGATGGATCAGAAGATTCAAGCGGAACAACACGATAAAGTCCATTCTTTAATTTCTTAACCCATCCTTTTTTGGAAAGGCGATACATGAGCTGACTTGCTTGAGTTTTTGTGTAGCCAAGAGCTTCTTGCACGTCTGTTAATGTAATAAGGCCGTTGCTCTTCGCCAAAAGCAATTGTATTTTCTGTCGAGAGGATGTCTTTTTTCTTTGTTCCATACATCATATATATCAAATATGTTCTTTTTTGTCTATATTATTTATACATAATGTATTTTAAGGGCTTCTATCAAAGAAGGGGAGAGATAACGCCAGCGTACAAAGCATTATCTTTCCAAGGAGCACGGTTTTTTCAAAATATAGTTCCCAGGTAAGAATAACTTTTCATGTGTAAAAAATGTTGATATAAGACATTTTTTACACATGAAAAGTTAAAAGAGAGACGATTAGCGAATGAATATCCTCTAAATTTACGCCTACAGCACTATTGGGAGGCACTAAGGTTCAAAATACTATGTAAGGCTTTTGCTATTACATTTCTATATGAAATATAACCGCTTCCCTTGTTCCCATATCTTTTATCTAAATACATCCATTGCCAATTTCTTCCATGTAAGATTTCAAAATCTGGCTTGCTACGTTTTCTCCCGTTGGAAGGCATCTAAAAGTTCTCCTTGAGGGGTAATTTAGAAAATGTTTTATCATCAAATTCATAAATTAATCTTTATAGATTAGGGTCGAATGTTTCTATAACTTTCCAATCAGGGCTTCCTTTATAGGTCCCGTACACACATAACTGAGCAACATTAGTTCCATCTGCAACGTTGCATTTGTGCCTAAAAGCAGCTTCTCGCTCCATCATTTTCTGGGTTTGATCTAAAAATTGGGGAGAAAAACGACAATCTTCACTGGCTATATAAGCATTCCTTGTGGAAGAAACTGTTTCAAGTTCAGACCCATCAAATTCGCGTGTAATGCCCTCTTTAAGGTCATAAAAGCTGGAGGCTTGCGCTATTGAAATAATGCAAAAGAACAACAGCAGCTTTAAGCAACCAAATTTAATTGTACGTGTAATCATTTGAAGCCTCTACTTTAAGTAGTATTTATATAGCTGTCCATAAACGGGTTGTCAATAATGCCCATGGGAATTACCCATGTAAATTTTAGATTACTAAGTTTGTTTTTAATACGATTCAGCATCTTGATCTGATTTTATGAGGTTGCCAAAAAGGGAGAGGGTTTTAAAGATAAACTTGATCCAGCAGTATACCCGGTGTATACCCGCTAAAATTATTATTTGTTTAAAAAGTCTTGAAACCCTTTGTGTGTTTGGCTCCCCGGGACGGACTCGAACCGCCGACCCAGTGGTTAACAGCCACTTGCTCTACCAACTGAGCTACCGGGGAACACCTTCTTTTGGTACCATACCCCATCCTCCTTGACAAAGGTTTTTTTGAAAAGTCCGTTTTTTTCTAGTGACGCCAAAGCATCACACTGCTTCTTTTAAGAATTATGAGGGGGATTAGGCGCTTGAAATTCATCCCATACCCCATTAGTTTTATAAGTAACAATATGATTTTCTTTAAAAGTTCGGGTAAGGTTTTTTTCAGCGCCCTCTTTTTATGAAAAACATGAAATTCTTGTGAGGTTAAACGGATGATTGATTTAAATTCAGTTCTTTCTACTCTCGATATCAAAGCAGACTGGATTGGTTTGAGGTTCGTTAAAGAACAAATGACGACAAGGTATGCCCGTAATGGGAATCTTGATCCTCTAACCATAAGTCATGACCAGGGCATCATGGTTGAGGTACTTGTCAATGGTCAGTTTGCCTATGCAGGAACATGTGATGTTTCGTTTGATGGCATCCAGAAGGCAGCCCAGCGGGCCGTTGAGCAGGCTATAAGATTACATAGATTTCAATTGATTCCGTTTGATTCTTCGATTCGTCCCCCCTCAAAGGGGACCTATTTAAGCCCGATCGGTTCAATTTTAAACCCTTCAAAGGCGCATTCTTTAACTGATTTGGCTATTGAGCTTTCTTTGCTTTTAAAGATCAGTGATAAAATTATCAGTACGGAAGCGTCGTTCATGTCTATTGACCAAGAGATGGCTTTTGTCAGTTCCAACGGGGCAAATTTTAGCCAGACTTTTCATCAAAGGGGTGTTCAGCTTCTAGCAACGGCTCAAGGAGAGGGCGGCATTCAAACGAGAACCAATGGGTTTCCGGTCGTTCAGGGCGGAGATGAGTCCTTTGAAGCGGGTTATTTAAGGCAGAATGCACAACAGATTGCCGAAGAGGCTATAGAGCTGAGTGAAGCGGAGGAATGCCCGACAGGGCATCTGGATCTTATCCTCATGCCGGATCAGCTGTATTTGCAGGTTCATGAATCTATCGGCCATCCTCTGGAACTTGACCGCATTCTGGGGGATGAACGCAACTATGCGGGTTGGAGCTTTGTGAAACTGGAAGATTTTGGGCATCTTGCTTATGGGTCAGAGTTGCTGAATGTTACTTTTGATCCCACGGTTCCCAATGAACTGGCAACCTACCATTTTGATGATACGGGAGCGCCGGCGACGCGGGAATACATCATTAAGGACGGGCTATTGAAGCGGGGGCTAGGGGGGCTTGAAAGTCAACTGAGAACAAAAACGCCAGGTGTTTCATCACAACGGGCTGCATCCTGGAACCGCCCTCCTATTGACCGTATGGCAAATCTTAATATTGAACCAGGTTCTGCGACGCTGAAAGACATGGTTTCATCGGTAGAGAAGGGCATTCTCATGAGAACAAACAAGTCGTGGTCTATTGATGATTATCGGAACAAATTCCAATTTGGGTGTGAATATGGAGAGTTGATTGAGAATGGGAAAATCACGAAGACGTTGAAAAATCCGAATTATCGGGGAATTACAACGCCTTTCTGGCATGGATTGAAAATGGTTGGGGATACGTCGACCTATGAGGTTTTGGGTAGTTTTTATTGCGGTAAGGGAGAACCCAATCAAGTCATTCGGGTTGGTCACGCAACACCCGCGTGTTTGTTCAGCAATGTCGAAGTTTTTGGTGGAGGCGCCTCATGAATGAAAAGAAGTGGCAAACAGTTGGGGCGGATCTTTTACAGGAGCTGAAAGAAGGAGAGTCTTTAGCTCTTTCGTTGAGTGCGGAGGATTCGTTTTTTGTGAGAATGACTCAAGCAAAAGTGAGGCAGAGCAGTGATGTTCAGCAAGGTTTTATTGAGCTTAATTATTTCAAAAACAACCGTAATCTGAAAATCACGGTACCATTTACGTTTCAGCCCGAAAAAGATCTTCCTGTATGCCAGGAAGCGTTGCGCCGCTGCAGGGAGGAAATTCTTCATCTTCCAGAAGACAAGTTTCTTCAGTTACCCGGCGATCATGGTCAATTTCACCAAGACGCAAGTCAAAAAATAGATGGTTATGCATTGGTTGATCAGTGCCTGAATCGGGTTCAAGGATCGGACTTTGTTGGAATTCTGAGCACCGGTGACATTATACGGGCCAATATGAATTCAAGTGGCCTGAAGCAGTGGTTTAAGACATCAACATTTTCTCTGGATTTCTCTTTATATGCTCAAAATAGGCAAGCTGTGAAAGGTCTTTATGGTGGACAATCGTGGCAGACTGAAGAATTCGAAGCCCTTGTTGGGAAGAAACTCCATCAGCTGGATCAACTCAATAAACCACTTATGTCTTTAGAAAAGAAAAAATACCGGGCTTATTTTAGCCCCTCTGCCGTTGCAACTCTTATAGAGGCGCTTTCCTGGGGGGGTGTCAGCCGGGAAGCATATCAACGTGGCCAATGTGCTTTCAAGCAGCTTGTCGATGGTAAGCAGCATCTTTCGCCGATGTTTTTTCTTCAGGAGAATTTTACTAGCGGTCAAATTCCCCTTTTTAATGAGGTGGGCGAAATAGCCCCGGAGGTTTTATCTGTTGTGGAAGAAGGGAGCTTTAAAAACCTGTTGTGTTCTTCCCGTTCGGCAAAGGAATATGGCGTGGCGTCAAATTTTGCATCAATACGGGAAGTTTTACGCGCCCCTGAAATTTTACCCGGACACCTTCCTGGCGCAAAGGAAATGGAGGTTTTAGGGACAGGATTATATATTTCGGATCTGCATTACCTGAATTGGAGTGATATTCAACGCGGCAGTATTACTGGAATGACCCGTTTTGGGTGCTTTTGGGTAGAAAATGGTCAGATTGTTGCGCCCGTAAAAGATTTGCGTTTTGATGAATCACTGTATCATTTTTGGGGAACGGGTTTAGAAGGCTTTACGGATAAAGCCGAAACACATCCAAAAACAGGAACTTATTTTGAGCGTGATCTCGGTATTATTAAAGCGCCGGGCATGCTGGTCAATGACTTTACATTTGTTCTGTAAGTTTTAAGAAACCAATGCGCTCCCAAAAGGGCGTTATAGGCTCCCTGTTTTTGAGCTTTAAGCAGCTTCGATGTGCTTGGCCTTCAGAAGGTCTTGCAATTCACCGCTTTGGTACATTTCTTTGACAATATCGCAACCACCGACAAATTCACCCTTAATGTAGAGTTGAGGAATGGTGGGCCAGTTACTGAATTTTTTAATACCATCGCGCACATTGGAATCCATCAAGACATTGACAATTTTAAAGGTGACTTCCAGGTTGGTTAGTATTTGGACTACGGTTGCTGAAAAGCCGCATTGAGGGGCTTCCGAGGTGCCTTTCATGTACAAGACAATTGAGTTCTCAGTGATGTCTTTTTGAATAAGGTTGAGGGTGATTTCATCTGTCATGATTTAAGATTCTCTTTCTACAATTGTTAGGGACGGTGATGTGGATGGTAGGGATGTTCTAATAGAAAGGGCATGAAGCTGCTTTCCAACACGCGTCCCTAGGGCTTGGTAAACCATTTGATGTTGTTGTATGCGGGTTTTCCCAGAAAATGAGGCGGACGTTACGTGAACGGCATAATGATCACCGTCACCGACCAGATCGTCGATTTGTAAAGTCGCGTCCGGAATGGCGGCGTGTATCAATTGTTGAATTTCAGAGGCTATTATGGCCATTGGGGCTTTTTCTACGGTTAAATGATCGTTTCTGAAGAAGTTTCGTTGAGGATATAATATCTTGGAAGGCCGGCGCGATTGTTCCTTCGGGTATATCCAATCCTAAAACGCCAAAGCGACGGGCAACTTCCTGATAAATATTCCGGGCTTGTTCAGGGTTGTCGTGTACACCTTGCCGATCAAGGCGCTTCCCGGTTTGTAAATCTAATAAATTACACGTATCCGGCGAAATCTCATCCGTAATCACGATTTGGGAATCCATAAGGTCAGAAGTATAGAGACGCCCAAATTCAAGCCTAAAGCTGATAAGGCGAATGTTAAGAGCTAGAAATTGACCCGTCAAAAAATCATTGATGCGTTGAGAGACAAGAAGAATTTCATCTATTTCTTCAAATCGGCTCCAGCCAAGAGATGTTAAGTGTTCGGCGGCAACTACGGGATTATTAAGTTCTTCGGCGCGTAAAGAAAACTCAGGAACAGGTTTAAGGAGGGGGGCGCCCTCTTCTAAGCCAAGTCGACGAGCAAAAGTTCCGGAAGCGGCATTGTGGAGCGTCAATGTGAAGGGTAAAGATTCTGTTGTTCGAACCAATTGTTCGCGCATGTTAAGCATACGGATAAAATGGGTCTCAATCCTTAGATCGTTGAGTCGGGTCATCAGCAATTCAGAAATGCGATTATTAAGAACCCCTTTTCCACTAGCCGTGATTGTCTCCTTTTCAAGAGCGATATCGTCCTTGAAATATAATACATATGTCTCAGGCTCCGGCCCGTCATAGATGGTCTTGCTCGTCTCATCTAACAGCTGGCGCCGCCGGGGAGGCGTATAATCGGTAAACAAGCGTGGGGGGGAACTAATGTTCATTTATTGCCCTTGAAGTC
>CAZXMD010000082.1:0-7873 GCA_964641635.1 uncultured Candidatus Finniella sp.
CCCTGGCTGAAATACCGAAATTATGGACTCACTTAAATTCCGTCGGGTGGTAAGGCGTCAGAACCCTAAAGGATATGAAACAACTTTTGCAAGTTGCCCCTCTGGTAAAGGGATGAATTATTGACTACCATTATTTCAAATGATTGATTATTTCAGGAGAAATGGTATGGCTAAGCTTCCCAATGAGACTCCCCCGACGCGCTTTTTGCAGGTAATGTTCCGTCTGTCTTTACTGCTTAACATGATTCTGGTTCCGGCCTTGTTTATGAAAGACCACATTGTCTATTTTTTCCGTCACAGCCATAGCCATGAATGGATTACGCAACCGATTATGAACAGTTCTTGGTATAAGGCAATTTATCAGGTTGAGCATACCAAGGAGGAGCATGTTTTAAAGCTGTATCAACTGATGAAGGATGTGCATGAGCTTTTTGAAAAGCATAAACTCACGTATTGGGTGGATTCAGGCACATTATTAGGCGCTGTTCGGCATCAAGGGATCATTCCGTGGGACGGAGACATCGATATCGGTTTGCGATTTGAGGATGGGTTCCGTTTCCAAAAGCTTATTCCCGAATTTGAGAAGCTTGGTTATGAGGTGGATGAGGCCT
The DNA here is from genome assembly GCA_964641635.1 of uncultured Candidatus Finniella sp. Taxonomy (GTDB): domain Bacteria; phylum Pseudomonadota; class Alphaproteobacteria; order Paracaedibacterales; family VGCI01; genus VGCI01. Next base: position 612 of record CAZXMD010000082.1, read on the forward strand.
ACTTCGGGTTTAAAATATATCTTATTGAAAATAAAAATGACCGTCTGCACAATATATGCTGCGATGTATTTATGTTCGTAAAGGACGGCGATAAATTCCATTATTATAGCCCGGAAGCTTATAAAAGATGGCCTGGTCATATGCTTGAGAATGAGATGTTCCCTTTAAAGAAGTATAAGTTTGGAGAGGTTGAGGTATGGGGGCCCAATAAGCCAGAACCGTATTTAACGGCTCTTTATGGTAACTGGCGTACGGTTGCTTATCAGCAGACCGAAGACCACTTGAGTCGAGGAGAACGAAGCAGCATCCCTTTTACCCTTACCGAAAAAGATCTTGAGCCGGCCCGACCAACGGGACCATTAAAAGACCGGGTGGGGTAAGAAGGGTCGCTCTTCAGAAAGCCTTTCAGAAAGGCTTATAGCCTAGATCATTTATGTTTGAGTTTTTTCACTGGGATTTTAATATATTGGATGCCGTTTGTGGCCTGACCGAAACTGCCCGCACGTAGGTTCACCTGAATAGATGGCAGGAGGAGCTTTGGCGCTTCTTTGTTGCTATCATCCTGGTTACGCTTCTTTATGAAGGATTCCCTGGTAATACCCTGATGGACGCGTATGTTGGCATTTCTTTGTTCAGCAATCGTCGCCATACATTGAGGCGCCCGTAATTCCGGGGAAGGGTAATCATGTCCCACATACATACGATAATTATCGGGTAGGCTTAGTAGTTTCTGGCAGGAATCATAGGAGGTTTCGGCATTGCCTCCGGGGAAATCACAGCGGCCCGTGCCTATGTCTGGCAGGAACATTGCATCTCCTACAAATACGGCATCTTCGATGATGTAGGTGGTATCAGCGGGCGTATGTCCAGGAGTGTGGATAATGCGCGCCTCAAAGGGGCCAATGTTGAATGATTCGTTATCTGCAAAAGTATGGTCAAACTGGCTACCGTTTAAAGGCGTATCAGATTCATTGTTAAAGACGGGTTGCCATGTCTCCAGCACTTCTAGAATATGTTGGCTGATTCCTGTTTTCCCGCCTAGCTTTTCTTTAATATAGGCTGATCCTGTTAGGTGATCGGCATGAATATGCGTTTCAAGAATCCATTGCACTTCAAGATTCTTCTTCCTTACAAAATCAATCACCCGATCTGAAGAGAGTGTTTTTGTGCAACCAGAATGAATATCATAATCCAGGACACTATCAATAATGGCGCATCTCTTGTCTTCGTGCCCATCTGCATAAACAACATAAGTCCAGGTCGCTGTGACGGGGTCAAAAAATCCGCGAACATCAGGTTTTTTCATAGGCAAACTCCTTAGTGAAGAAATAGTTTATCGAGTATCATCAAGAGAGCAAGAATAGATGTTATGGCAGCAAATGATTGTTTCATTTGCCGTTCAGGTATCTTATCAACGAAGTGAGAAGGGGCGAGCATGCCAATCAGCCCCCCAATAATAAAAGGTAGTAAGAGTAGCCAATCCAGCGGCATTCCCTTGGCTAAGAGAGCAGTAAATCCGGACACGGAAACCAGAGTGATGATAGCAAGCGATGTTCCGACCGCTTGGGCATACGGTTTGGCGAAAAGCAGAATGAGCTGGGGCACAATGATAAATCCCCCTCCGACACCGAAGAAACCAGACAATGCGCCTACGCTAGCCCCACTCAATACGATACGGGTGATACTTGCGGGTGGTATTTGACCCGGGCTATGGGAAGAGTCATGTTTATTCAGAGAGGAGACCATGCGCCAAGATACGAACAACATCAATATGGCAAACGTAAGAAGTCGGAAAGTTTCATGAATGTTTGTTGAGAGGGTGATGACGACAGGAGAGACAATCATGCCTGTAAGGGAAAAAAGAATTGCAATACGCCAATCAACATTTCCTTCATAAGTTTGTCGAATGGCGCCAAATAAGGCAATGCTGGCAACCATTAATAAGGAAATTCCTAACGCTGTTTGCATTGGCAAGCCCACACCATAGACTAAGAAAGGGATGGCTAGAATAGAGCCACCGCTTCCTGTTATCCCTAGAGAAAGCCCAACAAGCACACCAAATCCTATCAGGGTAGGACTGACCATAATAGAGGATTGTATGAGTGACATTTCTTATTTCACTTGGTTCCAAGGGGCCTTGGTTAATAAGAGGGCCATGCCACAGCGATCTGTTATGCCTGCAAAAATCAAACCACTTCCTACAAAAAGAGGGATAAGACTAAAAACAGGGCCAACCACAAAACTTAAAAGAGCGCCTGTAGCAGTAAGGGCGCCAGCAGTAATGCGCACCTGCCGTTCTAGAGAAATTGGTCTTTTAGTAGTTGAGTTGTTAGGATTGGGTGATTTGACCCCATGGCCTTTCAAGTTATGGCCACAATCCTCACAGGCCATAATTCCTCCTTCAATCACATAAACATTATGGTAACCTGCGCTTGAAAATTTTCTGGCGGCTTGGGTAGCGCGTTTACCGCTACGGCAAAGAATATAAACTTCTGAATCTTTATCAAGCCCATGACGCATCATAAAGTCGTCAGGATTTAATTCATCCAAGGGTACGTGAGTATGCGGAAAGTCGATAGATTTCTCAAGGTGTTCCATCTTTGTTCGGACATCCAAAATAATCCCGTTACTGGGATCAGAACACTTGAGTTGGTCTGCCGGGATAGTTTTTAAGGTTGTCATGGCGTCAATCCTTTCTGTTTGATAAAACCCTTGGAGTGCCTTATATTATATAATTATAAATTACAAAATTGTAATATAGGTGTCAACACCTATATCTGCCTGGGAGATAAAATATGGAGAAAAAAGAAGAAAGGCTACAGAGCGCCATTGGCCTTTTAAAGCTCTTGTCTCATCCTGTGCGATTGTCAATTCTATGCAATTTGTTGCATAAAGGAGAAATGAGCGTCGGGGAAATTATTGAGGCCGCAGGGGGCGCGGCTGGTCAATCCCAGATCTCGCAATTCTTGAACAAAATGCGCCACGAAAACCTGGTTACTTGCCGTAAGCAGGGCCAAACAGTCTATTATAAAATCCAATCATTGGAGGCAAAAAAAGTTGTACAGGCCCTTTACGAAATTTATTGTGAGAGTCATGAATAGCCGATTTAACCAACGGGGCCGTTAAAAGACCGAGCGGGATAAAGGTTATTTTTTCTTTTGCATTTGTTGTCGGAATCGTTGTTGGGCGTTCAAGGTTTCGGTTACAGCAAAAGTTTCACGCAGATTTTGATTGCCCCTAGAATTTGAAAAATTTTGCCATGGCCGTAAGAGCGGGGTGTGAGCGATATCTAAAACTGAATCTCGTTTAGGGGGGTATGATTGCAACATGTCTGATACATGTCTGACGCTGGATTTCTTTTTTAGTTGTTCCGTTTTGCTTGCTACTATTTGTATGGAAGATTTTTCAAGCTCTTTTCCTTGAGAAAGGGAAGGGACTTGAGTCATTCCTTTGAGGGTTGATCCTTTCTTTTTTTGTCGAGAGATGAGAGTCTCCTCCATTGACGAAATTGCATACCCTTTTGGACAAGTTGAGCAAGGGGTTGAGGCAGCTATTGCAGGGACAAGCAATAAGGAGATGACAAGCGCTCGTTTGATCATGAAGGCACCTTCGCTTCCTCAATCAGTTGCTCAAGAACCTGGGTAAAAGGTAAAATCTCTTGAGCTTCTCCACCGAGACGGCGCACGGCGACGCTTTTATTTTCGGCTTCCCGGTTTCCAACAACCAGGATGACGGGGATCTTTTGCAAGGACAGTTCCCGAATTTTATAGCTGATTTTCTCATTGCGCAAATCCATTTCGGCCCGAATGCCATGGTCTTTTAAGGTTTTGCAGATTTGTGAGGCATAAGCATCGCCATCAGAAGTAACCGTTGCTACAGTTACCTGAACAGGCGTGAGCCAGAAGGGGAATTTCCCACCGCAATGTTCAATAAAGACGCCAAGAAAGCGTTCAAATGTTCCCAGAATGGCGCGATGGAGCATGACAGGACGGTGTTTCTTGCCATCTTCTGCTATGTAAGACGCGTCCAGGCGCTCCGGTAAAACATAATCGACCTGGAGGGTGCCGCATTGCCAATCGCGACCGATGGCATCCCGCAACACGAACTCTAGCTTTGGTCCATAAAAAGCGCCTTCGCCAGGATTCAGGGTATATTCCAGTTCAGCAGCTGTCGTGGCATCGAGTAATGCTTTCTCAGCCAGGTCCCAAATATCGTCGCTGCCTGCGCGCTTTTCAGGGCGGTCAGAGAACCGGACCTTGATGTCGGTGAAGCCAAGGTCCTTATAAATTCCTTTCAACAATTCACAAAAGCTTTTTGTTTCAGACACAATCTGTTCCGGCGTGCAGAAGATGTGGGCGTCATCCTGGACGAAGGCTCGCACGCGCATCAATCCATGTAAGGCGCCGGATGGCTCATTGCGATGGCACGACCCAAACTCCGCCATGCGTAACGGCAGGTCGCGATAGCTTTTGATGCCCTGTTTGAAGATTTGCACATGACATGGGCAGTTCATCGGTTTGATCGCCAAAACTTTGTCTTCCGATTCGACCGTAAACATATTCTCCCGAAACTTTTCCCAGTGCCCCGACGCCTCCCAAAGGGAGCGATCTAACAACTGAGGTGTCTTAACTTCGACATAGTTGTTGGCCTCTAGTCGTTGCCGGATAAAGGACTCAAGGCCCCGATAAAGGGTCCATCCCTTGGGATGCCAGAACGCATTGCCGACAGCTTCTTCTTGAATGTGGAACAAGTCAAGTTCTGCCCCTAAGCGGCGGTGGTCGCGCTTTTCGGCTTCTTCCAGCATCAGCAGGTGATCTTTTAGTTGCTGCTCCGTCGCCCACGCGGTGCCATAGATGCGCTGCAACATCGGGTTGTTGTGGTCCCCGCGCCAGTAGGCACCGGCAAGTTTCATAAGCTTAAAGGCCTTGCCGAGTTTGCCTGTGGAGGGAAGATGAGGGCCTCGGCACAAATCGATGAAATTTCCCTGGCGATAAAAACTTAACGGTTCATCACCGGGGATGCTTTCAATGAGTTCTGCCTTGAAGGCCTCTCCCTGGTCTTTATAAAATTGAATGGCTGTGGGGCGGTCCCATTCCTCGCGGGTGATCTTTTCATCCCGATCGACGATCTCGCCCATGCGCTTTTCAATTTTACCAAAATCATCGGGCGTGAAGGGCGTTTCACGGTAAAAGTCATAATAGAATCCATTGGTAATGGCAGGACCAATGGTAATCTGGGTTTCCGGAAAGAGTTCTTTAACGGCTTCGGCCAGCACATGAGCGGCATCGTGGCGTAAAATCTCAAGGCCATCATCCTCACTGCGGGTGACAATTTCAACGGTGGAATCTGCGGGCACGGGAAGGGTTAGATCTTTCAAGACGCCATTGATCCGAACCGCAACAGCCTCTTTCGCCAGGCGGGGGGATATGGAAGCGGCGATCTCGAGGCCGGTGACGACGGCGTCGTACTGGCGAGAAGTTCCGTCTTTGAGTTTAATCACGTGCATGGGTTTTTGATCCTATTTTTTGATTTCTGTTACATTAATCAATACCGAGAATAACCCAGAAATTCAAGGTATAGAGAATGAGAGGTTAGATTAAGGAATAGAGCATTACTCTATCCGTAAGCGGATTCCTTCTAAATCGGCCGTATTGGGATCTATAAAAGCATTGGTTCTTTCAAGTTGTTCGGTTGCATTGTTAAGGTCAGACCAGTCAATAGAAGCTACATATTTTTGTGCGAAATCTAAAGTTCTAATTAAAGGCTCGCTTATCCCGTGATGGCTCAATGCTTTCAGGGCCGATAAATAATTATTGCGATAGATAATGGGAATAATGATTGGGTATTCATTGGCTCTTACAAGTTCACAATTCATCATAATTCTAGCCAAACGCCCATTTCCGTCAAGAAAGGGGTGTACTTCCGCAATGATAAACATGACAAATACGGCTCTCTGAAAGGGCACCTCAAGGCTTCTCATCATCTCAAAGCCTTTTAAAAGCGTTCCTGTAACGAGTTCTGGCAGAACAAAAATTGTACTTCCGGCTCTGTTAATCTTGTCTTTAAATTGCCCGGGCTTTTTATCCTTTCGGCTAGACATCACTTGAAAGTGACGGTCTTTAAGAAGGTCGATAAATTCATCAAAGTTAGTATATGTTTTTGACATTTCATCCATTGATGAAACAACTTGATAGGTTCCTGATATATCATGCGCATCTTCAGGTCTTTCTGGAAACATGCGACCCTTAAAGATAATATCGCTCGCCTCGGCGACTTCAAATTCTGTTCCCTCAATAAAATTTGAAAAGTAGGCATCAAAGAATGCCAAATTTGTCTTTGCTGCTTCGGTTTGGTTCAAACGGAGTCGATGTTGGGGAGCCAGTTTTTTTAAATCGGCGTAAAGGGCCTGGAAAAGATCGACTCTTTTAGGGTCGTAAGGCTGGCCTTTTGTGCGTGCGATCGTGAGATCAGACAATAGCGCCGTTTCTTTCGTTCCAAGAAGTGTGCCAATGAGCATTTCAAGTTTCTTATGCGCATCTTCAAGATGAAGGGTGATGGATAGGGCTTTTGCATCATCCCTCAGTTTATTAAGAGATTCTTCGCCGCCTCCCACCAAAATACCTTCCAGCTTTTCTTCAATTTCTTTTTGAGATAGGGTGCGGGAAATTTTGCCGGAATGCCCACGTGAAGCTCGCATATTTTCTAATAAGGCGCGAGCTTGGGAACAGATTGTAAGATTGCCAATAAAAGGGTGATCGCTCTTTTGGGCAGATATTCCAGTTCTTGGCTTCAGGGTGTAGCCTGGTAGCTTCACATCTCTTTTCCTGTTAGAGATTAAAAATACAGATCCGTCCTGAGCAGGGGCGTTCTCCAAAGCCGTTCGGTCAGCAATGAGCCCATCAGGAAAATATTCAGAAACAATGACCCATAAATGCTTTTTTATAATGTAGGCCGGAGAGTCCTTTAGGTTCGTTGTGTACAAACGGGGGCCGATCTTGCGGATGTTGCCTTTCTTAAGTTCCCGGGCAACCTTATTGGCGATCTCTCTGGTTGAGAGGAAAACTTCTGGAAATTGACCTAAGAGCATTTTTGTTCTCTAACCTTCTTCAAAGATGCCAAACATGGTATTAAATGTAATTTAAGGTGCATTTGTTGGTATCTTTTGTAGAATAGCCCCTCAGATTGTTTTTTTCAATAGGTTCTTTAAGCAGAAAGCTTGTTGGATAAGAGGGGGTTTAAAAATGGAAAATACATGAAATATG
>CAZXMD010000083.1:0-7735 GCA_964641635.1 uncultured Candidatus Finniella sp.
ATTACTTGCCCGTTCAAATCTAGGCTCATAAGTCGACACTTTCGCAGAAGCTTCTAACACATAAAGCCACTAGAGGTCATTTAAAAAAAGCATACAGTATACCTGCTAAAAGCAATAGAATTTTGCAGGATGATTTACGATCTGGAGCGGTTGATAATTGTCAAACCACCTCTAAGAATTAACGTGCAATATCGCGTATACTTAGGTATAATTATTATGAATAATATGTGCCGTGTTTGAATCAATAGGTTCACGTAAGTGTAGTGCATAACAAATGACGCAAGAAAAAACTACCACACAAAAGATCATTCTCGTCACAGGGATGTCAGGTGCTGGGCGGTCGACGGCCTTAAAGGTTTTGGAAGACCTGGGCTATGAAGCCATTGACAACCTGCCGTTAGGTTTGCTCCCTCATCTATGCGACAAAATTCCTTCATGGGAACGACATAATCCATTGGCTATTGGGATTGATACGCGGTCTTACGGTTTTGATCTCTCTCGATTTTCGGAATTGTTCCAAGCGATATCTGCGACCCTGGAAGGTTCTGTTCGGCTTTTGTATCTTGAATGTGATGATGAGGTTCTTTTACGCCGCTTTACAGAAACACGCCGACGACACCCTATTGGAGAATCCTCCTTGCCGGAGGCAATTGCCCAGGAACGTCAAATGATCGACCCTTTGAAATCTTTGGCTGATTTGACTATTGATACTTCACACTTATCTCTCTCAAGTTTTGGACAAATGGTTCGCCAGCATTTTAGTTTGGAAGAATCCCCCTCTCTCTTGATTCGTTTGATCTCCTTTTCGTATCGCCGTGGATTGCCGCGTGAAGCAGACATGGTTTTTGACGCTCGTTTTCTTTCAAATCCCTATTATGAAAAACCTTTTCGCGCTTTAACAGGAAAAGATGAAGCTGTTGGGGACTATTTAACCAAAGATTCAAACTGGCAGGCGGTCTATGAGTCCACGCAGGAAATTATTTGTCACTCGTTAAAGGGGTTTCGGTTAACAGGACGCAGTTACTTAACTCTTGCCTGTGGGTGCACGGGTGGGCAACATCGATCTGTTTTTTTAGCTGAGCAGTTATCAAAGTGGCTTCACAGCCAAGGAGAAAGAGTTAAGATTGAGCATCGGGACTTGCCCATCCGGGCACATTAATAAGAGGAGTTAAGGAAATGATTGGTTTAGTAATTGTAACCCACGGTCAGCTCGCCCAAGCCTTTGTTGAAGCATTAGAACATGTTGTCGGCCCCCGGGAAAGTATTCGTGCAATCTGTATCAATCCCCAGGATAATGTCGATCTTCATCGTGAAAATATTTTGAAAGCTACTGAGGAAGTCGATAGTGGCGAAGGCGTTATTTTATTGACAGACCTGTTTGGGGGAACCCCTTCCAACCTGGCAATTTCAGCTCTTGGGGTGAAGCCTGTAGAAGTCATTGCGGGTATTAATTTACCTATGCTCGTTCGATTGGCGCGACTGCCAGAAGGCACATCCCTAAAGGATGCCGTTATTCAGGGCCAGGAGGCGGGACGCAAATATATCCATGCCGCTTCTACCTTACTTGAAGGCAAAATGATTGAACCGGTAACAACGGAGAAGATCACGAAAAGTGGATAAACCTGGATCAGAGGCTATGGATGATCTCGCGCCAAAATCTCGAATTATCGTCATTGTGAACCGCTTGGGTATGCATGCCCGGGCAGCTGCAAAATTTGCCCAGTTATCAGATCAATTTAATGCAACGGCGACTGTTGAAAAAGATGACCTCATAGCCTCTGCAGACTCTATTATGGAGTTGATGATGCTGACAGCAGGCCTTGGAGATACAGTTAAAATTACAGCCATAGGCCCAGAATCGACTGCTGCGCTCCATGCTCTGGCCGACCTGGTTGAAAAAGGCTTTGGAGAAGATGTGATAGACTCAAAATCTCATGAGGCTGTTTTGTAGGGGGCTGATCAAATCACCTTTAAAAGTTCCTGTAACGTCTGCTGTGTTAAATCTGAAGGCAGTCCTGTCAATTCAGAAGGCGTAAAGTGCTGCTGAAAGGCCCGGCATACCTTTTGAGAGTCGTCATCCCAAACACCTGTTAAAGGGCACCCATATCCGATGTCACACAAGGCTTGTTGGGTTTCCAAAGGACTTAAGGGCGGCGGAGGTTCCAAGGGGCGCGATATTTCATTTGGCCAAAGTCCGAACCCCTTCCTCGCAAGGTCGCGCCATGGAAACAGTTCACCCGGATCTTGCTTGCGCAATGGGGCTACATCTGAGTGCCCCACAATGCGGTGGGCTGGAATGCCATAGATTTGGGTCAGTTCCCCCAGCAAATCCAGGAGGGTATTGATTTGAGGCATTGAAAAAGGTTCTGGGCCGAAGGTATGACCCAGGTTATCCAGCTCAATGCCAATGGAACGGCTGTTAATATCGTTTTCACCTTCCCAGGAGCTGACGCCAGCGTGCCAGGCGCGATACTTTGGATCCACCAACTGATAGAGCATTCCTTCCTTGCCAATCAGGAAATGGGCGCTTACCTTGCTTATTGGGTCACACAGTCGCGCTAAAGCTTCTTCTGCGGTGAGCATATCCGTATAATGAAGGATGATCATATCCAGAGGTGCGCCAGGGGGACGTGGCTCAAAATTGGGAGAGGGGTTGTGAATTTTTCTCAACATGAACGCCTTTTTAACAAAAATTATCTTTAGAAGCTATCTTACAGCTATCATTTTAATTTCCAAACCGAAATAAAGAAGCGAATTCAACAACCTTATTTCCACCCAAGCATCTAAGTTGAAATAAAGGGTATCAAAATTTGTTTGCTCAGCCTTATTGTCGCGTCTCTTCTATTGTAGATGCAAACATTGCAGAGCGCCAAACTGCTTCTCAATATCTTAGAAAAATTGAAAAGCTTTCCCTGATTAAAGGCGCCAAAATCGGTAGGGATGTGGTTTATCTTAACCTTGAACTATTAAAAATTCTTCGTAAGTAATCTATTGTAAAGACGAGAAGGAATATGTTTACGTTATCAACACATTATCAAAATGTGTCGATAAAAGTGAAAAAAATCGACACATTTTTTGGATATGTCGATTCTATCGACATAATAATTTTTTATAAGTATACTTGATAAACTTGGAAATATTTGTGTAATAGATGGTGATTTACTCATATATGAGAGCGATTCTGGGAACTGGCCTCCTTATCCCCGGATCTGACCAAAAACGTAACCGTACCTATCTGTTTAAGTGGCACCTGGATGTCCTCGATCAAATTTATGATTAAAGGAATTCTTTCACAACTTTACCTCTTCTCTGGAAAGTGTGGATAACTTTCACGATTGTGGGAGAGGCGTAAAAAGTTAAGAAATCATCCATTCCTAACCCATCCAGAGATTGGATTTCCAAGAGTGATGGGTCTTGAGTGAGCACCTGGTTAATAATAGCTTCATTCCCGCCATCCATCATCAAATGAACAAAATAAGGCAGACACCGTGACATTTCTGTGATTTTCAAGATATCTAAACTCTCCATAATGAGATGATTCAAGGCTAATTTGGGAAGAATTTGAATAGAAAGGAGGAAGAAATCCTTTTTCTTTTCGTGCCACTGGAACATCCAGGGAATAAGCTTTACCAAAATTTCCATATCTTTTGGTTTATTTACCTTAATAAGCTTCCAAAAATGGTCTGTACCAAGATTCCTTAAAAGGTCAGGAGCATGCTGGCTATCGAGATAAGGTTGTAAGTTCTGGATCATTAAGACTGGATCTTCTCCGCCCATTAAAGCATAAGGAAGTGGATGGTGATAGGTTCCTGGGAAAGCATAGATATTATCATCGAGCTCCTGGAAAAATTGGTTCTCTTTTGCAAAGTCGGCCGCACACCCATAAGCGCCGGATAACACCATCGGCAAGTAATCGACCATGTTTTTCTTTAGGAAGATAGGGAGCGATTTTCGTAATGCTGCGGTGCTTGGGCTACTTTGAATCAATTTTTCAATATGTTCCGGCCTGACTCGATTTTCCCGAATCAAGGTTGGGATCATCTCAGCTTTCTTTATCCAGAGTGCTTCCTCATGCTTTTTTCCGGAAGGAATGAGGCCTCTGAGCATTTCTGTTGGATGGATATAAGGTTTTAGCAGTTCATCCATTTCTTCATATTGCTTATCAACAAGATAAGGCATGTTGTTGACATGCTGATAGATTTTAGGCCCGTTGTTGGTTTCAACAAGTACTTTAAGCTGATCCAGCCATTGGATTCTTTGGGCAGCCAAATTTTCATTCCGATTTTCTAAAAGAGATGAAATTTTAGGAAACTCGGGCAAGGATTGGAAATAAATACCCAGATCTTCTTCATACCTATACCAATCATTTCTTCCAAGCTCTTTTAAAAGGTGCTCAATAGAAAAAATACTCTCAGGGATATGGGACAGGACCTCTGAAAGGTCTTGAGGTTCTTCATCTTGATAGATGGGGTGCCTATCTGGAAATTGATCCTCCATAGCATCATGTAACATTTTCGCAAGGCCCAAGGAACTCTTCATGCGGTCAGAACTATCTTCCATAACAAAATCAAAAGGATTAAACTGCTTGTTTTCTAAGGACAGCCCTTTTTCCTTTTGTTGCCTTCTGTTAAGGGCTTTCTTTAATTGATCAATCCAAGAATAAGCAGAATGGAAAGACATTCTTCTCTCGACGATTTCTGATAATTTCAAAGAATTAACCTTGTAACGAAATTTTTCCCATAAACGTCCATCCGGGCAAGTTTCAAGAAGCTTGGATAAATCCTGGGGTGGCATAGCGCTCGCTAATTGCAACGCCCATTGGCGATTCCGGGATTGATTCAATAAAGAAGCATGGTCCGCATATAAGGCATCTTCTTTAAAATCAAGCCCATAAAGCTGAAAGAAAGGGGGATAGGATTCTTGGCTTATGTCAAACCCTGCCTCTTTGTAAAGGGTTATAAAAGATGTCAGGGGTTTGGCCGGATAACCTTCCAGGTGCGCCTTTTGGAAAGCCGCTAAAAGTCCTAATCCCTCGTTATTCTTGATAGTGAATAGGGTGGGTTTCACCTTTAGGTATGTTAATAAATCTTTGCAAAGCGGGTTCCCCCATTTGACCAGATCAAATATAAAAGGGTCACTTGACAAACTATTTTGGAAAAGTAAGTCGTGACCATCGTCCTGTTCTATCTGTTTTAAGAAGTTAATAAATAGCTTCTGGTAGGAAAGACCAAAACTTCCCATTGATCCCCAGGTTCCGGGAGAACATAATTCCTCGTGGACTTTAAGCACCATATCAAAGGGGGAAATAATTTTACGAGGAAAAAGGATTTCCTGGCAAGCTTCATTGATAACTTGAAAAAGGCTTGTTGTAAACAAATGGTCGATAACGAGTTCTTTAAACCAATCCTGCTGGTCAGACGAAGTAGCAAACAAAGAAAGCAGCTGAATCCTTTTCTTTAAATCATTAAGGTCTGCAAAGCCAAATTTAAGTTCGGGCTGGAGTAACTGATAAAGTACAGGAAGCGAAGCCTTTGAGAAGTCTAACTGATTTTGTTGCATATGGTTCAGAATAAAGGCAGCTGATCGATCCCATTTAAAATCTTTAGCAATGCGCAAAAGTTTTGTCATCTCCGCTTCTGACGTTTTGATCTGAAGGCCGTCTTTGAGATCGACTAAGACCAACTTCAACATGTCCGGCGCGTTGCTTTTGAGGGCTGCAAGAATCAACTGATCTTTTGAAGCATTCTCAAAGATATTCGGATAGGCTTCGAGATATCCTTTCACAGCCTCAACATGTCCATGTTGGACCAGATGGAACAGTCCCTCAAAGGAAAGCTTTTCTTTAACGGGTTCCCCGGTAATGCCAAGATGAACCCTATTGTAAAATTTTTTAGCAACCGGGTACTGATGGAAAGCACCTTCTAAGATACAATTCTCATTTTCCAGCCAATCTGCAACCATCGCCATACTGACAAGATCCATTTGGCGTTTGCATTCCTGTTCGTTCGGTATTGGAAAGCGAGGGAAAGAGGTTACAAGAAACTTTTCAGAATCAAAGGCAATCTCTGGGTGGGGGAGGATGCGGATTTCTGATATGAGCGCTTTCTTGCGCTCTTTGTCCTGCTCAAAAGACTCGAGTGATTCTTTTTGCTTATTGTACTCTATCTGCAATCCTTCAAAAATTTGAGGCGTGGTGAGTCCTTTTTCTTCTGGCTGCGTGTAGCCCTTGGAAAGAGTAAAGTCAAGCAAGGCTTTTTTATCTTTTGATTCAAGAGGGGTGTTTGTTGCCACAGATTTTTTAAGTCGATCAAAAACTTCCAAAGCAATATCGGTTCCCTCTTGGGGGATTTCCATTTCTTCTTGATCTAAAATTTTGCAAAAAAGCCTAGATTCTTTGGTATAGAGGGCAATATCTTTGGGACTCATTCCCTTGAGCGAATCAAGTGTAGGATTTGTTGACAGGAGTTGAATGGTATATTCGTCTTTTTGGGTAAAGGGGGAGCCTCCTCCATAAGCAGGATAAGTATAGGTTTCCAAAAGTTCAGGGTGTATCTGTATTGCAAACATGACACTGTTCGCATACTCAGGATGGTTATAAGCAATGAACTGCTGAAACAATGCATGAAAATATTTATTTGTAGGATCATCAAACCCGGACAGGGCAAGGGCTTCCTGAATGACGGAGCCAAGGTCAGGGGGACGTACGCTATGGTTATTCATTACGTACTCAATGGAAGATGAGGACGTTCGGGTTGTTTTGAGGCCCGCCAGGGCTGTTACGTTTCCGCACAGAACAAGGTTGTTTCGTCCATTCGACTCGCTTGGCGTATAGTCCCGATAGCCATATCTTTTTATGGCATCAATCATCGTCTTGATTCCTTTGAAATAGATATCTGTTCCGCGAAATCCCGGAAGACCTTCTAAAGGAGTGCCCATCATATATGTCCGCAAATGGGTGAAAAACAAAGTAAGGCTATAAATGGTATCCGAAGTGGCATGATAAAATGTGGGGGAAGCTTTATGACGCTCCCACTGTAAAAGAGATTTGATTAAAGAGTGGTCACTTGGTAAAACCGTGACATCTCTTTTCCCATCCCCGAGGTCGTCTGTTCCGTAGTAACGATCCAGGTAGGTTTTGATATTTTCATCATCAGCGGCATCTTGAGGGGTTGGGTTATCTTGAAAGTGGTCGGATGTTTTATAATCAGGCCCGAGAATAATCCGTAAGGACATATCCGTGTAAGAAACTTTGGGTGCGATTTCATCTTGGGCAGCGACATTTTTTTGTGAAAAGCGATGTTTCAGTTGAATGATACTTCCCAAATGCGCGGCAACGGCTCCGGTAAGAATGGATTTATCCTCCTCTTTATCCAAGACAATAACTTGATGGGCATTTGGCGGGAAGATGATCTCAGCTAACGAGTCTTTTGTTTCAAGAAACGCTACTCGCTTAACTAGGTAGTCCAATTTACCTTCTTCTGTTGCTGGGCAAATGGGTAAAGGAGACAAATACATATTCCCCATCGCTTGTTTTTGGGCAATGTCTGCCTCGGTCAGTGAGTCCACTTCGATTGTTGGCCAAGATAGATGGGGCATAAGATTTAAATCAGTTAATAGGGGTGCTTCCAACCCAACAAAATAAAGCTGATTTATGAAAGGCCGCAGGTTTTTATCAAATCTCTTTATTTTCTGATGTTCAACAAGACTTTTCAGAAAAGCTTTTCCAGAAAGAGTG
>CAZXMD010000084.1:0-7718 GCA_964641635.1 uncultured Candidatus Finniella sp.
AAACCCCATTTTAACACTCTATCCTATGTCATTTTTATGTTTTGCGAAAGAAAAAAAGACGACATTTCTCCGTTAATTATGATACTAATATAAAAGTTAAGAGATATCATGACCCATTGCCCTATATATTAACTATCTGAAGTGACATTGGAAATGCTTTCCCATATATCAAGAAAGACATTCGTTTCTTTAGGCGCTGTATGTCTATTGATTGGGATTATCTATACAATTTATTTGTGGACATCCTATTTCTATTCAAAGGAAGAAAATAAAGATATTAAAGTTGTGGAGGTTGAGCGAATTTCCCTGAGTAATATCACTCAAACTGCACGCTTGATCGGAACAATTCAAGCCAAAAGGTCTACGGTTCTTCTGGCTAAAACCATTGGAACTCTTGATCACATAGTCCATGCAGGCCAAAAAATTCCAAAAGGCAGTTTAATTGCAAAATTAGAAAATGTGGATTTGGAAGAAACTTATAAACTCTCGGAAAGTGCAGAGGAAATTGCTCATAAGCAATATGATCGCATCGTGAGTTTGGAAAAATCTAAGCTCGCAAAAATTCAGGATGTTGAAGATCGTCGCAATCAATGGATCGAAGCGCAAAAATCGTTAGCAGCTGCTAAGATTGAATTTGAAAAGACTCGGTTTATTGCGCCGTTTGATGGTGTTGTGGGGGTTTTTAAAATGCGCGAAGGCGTTCAAGTTCAGGTTGGTGACCCCATTGTCATCTTTTATGACCCTTCAGAGCTGATTGTTGAATTTGATATTCCAACACCTATTTTCAAACAAATTTACCAAGAGATTTCTGCCTCACAGAACTCTATTCAGAAAGTTTTCATTAATGGAAAAATGATAGAAGTATCCCATATTCAAAGAATGATAGACCCTGATACCCACATGTCTCCCGCCTATGTTGATTTTCAATGCGCCGACTGTATGATCGGCTCAACAATTATGGTTGATCTTGTGGTTGCGACGCATAACCATGTTATGGTGGTTCCGTATCAAGCCGTTTTCTTGCGGGATGGTAAAACTTGCGTTTATTTGGTGAAAGGTAATAAAACCAGCTTATGCCCCGTAACTCTTGGAATTCGAGAAAAAGAGAAAGTTGAGATTACCACTGGCCTCGTCGTAGGTGATCAAGTGGTTATTCGTGGACAGGAACGTCTTTCCCCGGATATGGATGTGAAGATTTTTGATCCACCTGTCGAGGAGAAAAAACGTACTTCTCCATGAATATAACATCTTATTTTATTAAACATCCAGTCACCGCAATCATCTTAAATGCTATGATCATCGTGGTTGGATTCTTATGTTTAAAAAATATTTCAGTCCGTGAATATCCAGACATCAAACTGCCGAGCTTTATGATTTTTACCCATTACCCCAATGCTAGCGCGGAGCTCGTTGAGTCTGCAGTTACCAACATTTTGGAAGATCAACTGGCAGGCGTTGAGGGAGTTGAGACCATGACTTCTCAAACGAGAAGTGGGGTATGCAGCATTGATCTTACCTTCATGGAAGGAACGTCGGTGGATCGGGCCTTAATTGCTGTGCGCGATGCTATTGGATTAGCACGCTCAGACCTTCCTAAAGGTTTGCCGGAACCTGTTGTGCAGCAAAAAACAAAATCGGATGGGCCTCCCTTCATTGCCTTATCTCTCTCCTCAAAAACGATCAGCTTTGGAGCGTTAACCCATTATGCAAACTTGAACCTCAAAAATTCTTTTAGGAGCTTAAAAGGGGTTGCTTCTGCAGAAATATGGGGCCAACCCTATACGATGAGCATAGCTCTTGACCCCGAGAAACTCTATGCTTTCGGTATTAATGCTGATGATGTTTATGCGGCTATTGAAAAAAATAATTTATCTTGGCCCGTTGGAAAATTTCGCAATGAGGTGCCAACAACACTCGATTTGAGTCTTTCTTCTTTGGATGATTTTAATGATTTGTTGATCAAGGAAAACAATCGAAAACCGATATTCTTAAAATCAATTGCTGATGTTAATCTCACAACAGATAATAATCTTACCCGCACCACAATCAATGGCCAACCCGGACTCATTATCGGTATTTCCCGGACGAGTGATGCGAACCCTCTGGAGGCGTCTGAACTTGTCCATAAACAGGTGCAGTATCTCCAAGAGACACTTCCCGAGGGAATGTTTCTGAAAGTTGTCCTGGATCAGGCTAATTTTATCAGAGCATCTTTAAGCAATATTCAGCACTCTATTCTTGAGGCTATTTTCCTAGTTCTGGTTATTGTGTTCCTTTTCTTGCGTAATTTTCGAGCGACCCTCATTCCCTTGATTACCATTCCGATTTCCTTGATTGGATCTGTAGTTCTTATGAAGATGTTTGGGTTTTCCATTAATACCATCACCTTGTTAGCAATGGTACTGGCCATTGGCCTTGTGGTTGATGATGCAATTGTGGTTTTAGAAAATATTACCCGTCATCTTGAAAAGGGTTTATCTCCCTTGAAAGCTGCTATTCAAGGGAGTCGAGAAATCGGGTTTGCGATTGTTGCTATGACCTTAACCCTTGCAAGCGTGTATGCCCCCATTGCTTTTATTCAAGGAGCTGTCGGACAATTATTCGTCGAGTTTGCGGTAGCATTAGCAGGGAGCGTGTTGATCTCAGGGATTGTGGCATTAACACTATCCCCGTTGATGTGTAGCAGAATTTTGTGCCAAGAAAACGACCGTCTGTGGCCTAAAATTGACGATTATCTAAAGCAACTTGAATCATCATACGACAGGATTTTGAGTCAATCACTCCATCATTCAAAAATTATTCTGACTATCGCTGGGGGAGTGTTTTTTGCCATGGTCCTTTTGTTTCTTTACTTACCCAGTGAAATTTCCCCCAAGGAGGATCGGGATCTGATAGGCGTTTATTTGCCACGCATCCCTGGAAAAGATATCAACGCTCTTGAACCTTTTACCACGGAAATTCAAAATAAGTTAAAGGATTTCCCAGAGTCAGCAAGTTATCTGACTTTTATAGGAGACTGGGGAGCTAATGTTATTCTTTCTCTTAAACCTCCTGAAGAAAGAAGTCGATCCACGACAAATCTTGTGGATCTAATTCGTCCTCAAATGCAACTTTTGCCCTCCGTGAGTGCACACACCTGGAGCTGGGATTCAGGCCTGCCTGGCCTTGATGATACTCAAAACGGGTCTGAGGTTATTTTAGCAATTTCAACAAATGGGAGCTATCGGGATTTGTTTGATCAAGTCGACAAGACCCGAATAGCCATAGAAAACCAAAAGATATTTGAATCGGTTCGTCATGACTTATCTTTGGATAATCCAGGATATTCCATTGTTCTGGATCATAACGCAGTTTCTCTCCTCGGTTTATCTTCCTTTCAAATTTCTAAAATGGTTGAGGTTTTCTTTAGTGAGCAACAATCCTTAACCTTCCAAAAGGATGGCGTCCGCTATCCTATTACATTGAAAGGTAAATCACATCCCTGGACGTTGGATGAGTTGTACCTTACGAATGCAAAAGGAAAAAGAATTTCTCTTGGAACAATTGCAGAACTGCGTTCCTCAGGTATTCCCAAGGAATTAAATCACTACAACCAAATGCGGTCTGTTTTTTTGTCGGCAACATTGAAGTCCGACCAGAAAATGAAAGCGGCCATACCTTTGTTCTGGGAAACCGCTTCCAAAGCTCTGTCTCCATCTCTGAAAAAGGAGTGGACAGGTGCGGCCAAGATGTACGCAAAATCATCTATGGCCATGATCTTTTTACTTGGAATGGCGCTCATTTTTATCTATGCAATTTTAGCCTTGCAATTTGAGAATTTTCTTGATCCTCTTATCATCATGTTGACTGTTCCTTTGGGGTGTTTTGGGGCACTCTTAACAGCCTGGATATTCGGGCAATCTTTAAATATTTATACCCAAATTGGATTAGTAACCTTGATTGGCCTGATAACCAAGCATGGCATTCTTATTGTTGAATTTGCCAATCAACTGATTCATGCGGGGAAAACTGTAGAAGAGGCTATCCAGGAAGCTGCACGGTTACGGTTGCGCCCCATTTTAATGACAACAGGTGCTATGGTTTTTGGAGCGTTTCCTCTGATTATGTCATCAGGCGCTGGCATTGAAGCCCGCCGCGCGATTGGTTTTGTTTTGGTCGGAGGGCTCATTTTTGGAACATGTTTCACGTTGCTAATTCTGCCAAAGCTCTATCATATGCTGAAAATGATGAGGGTAAGGGTCTAGTTCCGGCCATCCGGCAAATAAAGGCTCAAGGATGTCAAGAAGGCTAGGCCAGCTTGAAGAACAAGGTTCCATACCGTTGCTGAAATTCCAAAGAGGAGCCAGGAAATCTGATCACAGCGCGGGCGGCTCATTTTCAGGAGTTGTGCCCGAAAATCTTCGAGCGTCGTTGCGGTTTGAACGCCTGTACAACTAGCGGGTCCAGTCCACCAATGTTGTTCCATACCAACATGATACCCCGTGAGGACGATGCCAATGGAAAGGACTAACAGCTGGGCAAAAATGCCGCGATGGCCGGCAAAGAAATTGGTTTTAAGGCCAAGAAGACCAACGATAATGATCGCTCCATACACGCATCGTTCATACAAACAAAAATCACAAGGGACGATATTGTAGGCATGCTCGGCGACATAAGCGAACCCTAGAGAGGCTGTCGCCATAAAGATTAAAAACCAGTGGGTATGGTTGAGGGTCAGGCAGTTTAGGGTTTTATTCATGGCCGGACAGTTCATGGTTATCTCCTAAAGTGAGCAAAACTAATGCTCCATGGTAAAATATCTAAAAAATTACAGAAAGGGGCAAAATGAGATTTTAAGTATTTTATTCAGGCTGTTTTATTAAAACTCTTGACGACCGAGAGGGAGGGGGCTATAAATTAACCTATGATCTTAAGAGGAAAACTATCGTGAAAAGAACATTTCAACCGAGTGTCGTCGTTCGTAAACGCCGCCATGGATTCCGTGCGCGCATGGCTACTGTTGGTGGCCGTCGAATTATCAATGCTCGTCGGGCAAAAGGGCGCAAGCGCCTGTCTGCCTAAAATCAAATAGTAAGGCATTTGCATGTCAACAGTCCCGCGCTTAAAGAAGCGATCGGATTTTTTGCGAGTTGCTGCTTATCAACGAAAGGTTGTTATGACAACGATGATTGTTCAGCTTGCTGAGCGCTCCAGCGTCGATAAGGGTGGGCAAGCGCTTCCTGCGTTACGTATTGGCTTTACGGCGAGTCGAAAAGTAGGGAATGCGGTCAAACGAAACCGGGCTCGTCGTCGGTTGCGCGCTGTTGTGGAAAGTTTGTGCCCGACTTTCAAATTTTCCAAGGAAGACATTGTTATCATTGCACGCTCTACGGCAGTAACGGCGCCTTTTACGGTTCTTCTTCGTGATTTTCAGCAAGCTTTAAAACGTTTGGAAATGCCCACACTATGATTACTCGCCTTGTTGTTTTATCTTTGTATGGTTATCGCCGCCTTATTTCTCCTTTTTTGCCGCCGCGTTGTCGGTTCGACCCGACTTGTTCCCGTTATGCGATTCACGCCATCGGTCATCATGGTTTGCGCCGTGGAGGCTGGATGGCGATAAAGCGTTTGTTTCGCTGTCATCCTTTGGGGGCGGATTGGGGCTACGACCCCGTGCCTACCGAAATCCCGGCAGCTGATCAGAACAACCGATCGAAAGCTTTTCGTCCCTCTTCTTATATTCGCTCTTCTTGAAAAACAATATGAAAAATAGAGATATTCCATGAACGAACAAAAAAATCTGATAGTCGCCGTAAGCCTTGCCGTTTTCATTCTTCTTGGGTTTAATTATTTCTATGAGCGCCCTAAGCATTATGCGCTGATGCGTCAGGCGGAAGTCACCCAACAGGCGGAAACGGAAAAGTCAACGACTGTGGAGGCGAAAGCGCCGGAACCTTTGAAGTCAATATTGCCTCTCAAGGAAGCCCTTCAATTGACCCCACGTGTCGCGATCAAAACAGATCGCTTAAAAGGTTCAATCAATTTGACGGGATGTTGTTTGGATGATTTGTTGTTGCTGGACTACCATTAGACGGTGGATAAATCCAGTCCGCCCATTGTGCTATTGTCTCCGGATCGTGCAAAAGGGGCTTATCATGCAGATTTCGGGTGGATTGCTAAAGATACAAACCTAAAACTTCCCGATTCACAAACGGTTTGGAAAACATCTTCCACAAGTTTAGGACAAGATGCCCCTGTTGTTTTTGAGTGGGATAATGGAGCGGGTTTGAAATTTGAACGCACCATTACGGTTGATGATCAGTATATGTTCACGGTGACAGACCGTGTCACCAATACCAAAGATGTGGCGGTGACTTTAAGTTCGTATGGGCAGGTTAACCGGCATGAAACCCCTGAAGTTGGCGGTTTCATGATTCTGCATGAAGGTCCCATCGGTGTTTTGAACGGAAAACTAACAGAATTGTCTTATGCGAAATTAAAAGAAAAAGGAACGGTTGAAGAATCAACCACCGGTGGCTGGATTGGCATCACGGACAAGTATTGGCTGGTTGCTTTAATTCCCAATCAAAAAACATCTGTGAAATCTATTTTTCGGGGCCAAACGATTGAAGGAATAGACCAATATCAAACGGAAACGGTTGGCCCGGCGCTTGATCTCAGGCCGGGGGAGACCATTGAATCAAAGCACCATCTCTTTGCGGGGGCTAAAATCTTACGGCTTCTGGATGATTATGAAGCCAAACTTGGGTTTGATAAGTTTGATCTTGCGGTTGATTTTGGATGGTTTTATTTCCTCACCAAACCCTTGTTCTATGTCCTTGAGTACCTGCATAAATTGCTGGGTAACTTCGGGTTGGCCATTTTGGCTTTAACAGTTTTATTTAAGCTGGTTTTCTTCCCTCTAGCGAATAAATCCTATCGGTCTATGTCCCATATGAAGCAGGTCCAGCCAAAGATCGAAGGTTTAAAGAAACGGTTTGGGGACGATAAACTGCGCATGAACCAGGAGCTTATGGCTTTATATAAGAAGGAAAAAATCAATCCGTTGGCGGGGTGTTTGCCCATGCTAATTCAGGCCCCTGTCTTTTTCTGCCTCTATAAGGTTTTGTTCGTGAGCCTGGAAATGCGTCATGCTCCGTTCTATGGCTGGATTCAAGACTTGTCAGCGCCGGACCCGACAACGCTCTTTAACCTGTTTGGGCTGTTTCCCTGGACACCCCCTTCTTTCTTGATGATTGGCGCTTGGCCCATCCTGATGGGGTTGACCATGTTCCTGCAGCAAAAACTGAATCCTCAACCGGCCGATCCAGCACAAGCGAAGGCGTTCATGATTATGCCATTTTTCCTGACCTTCCTCCTGGCTTCTTTCCCGGCAGGTTTGGTCATTTACTGGGCCTGGAACAACGTTTTGTCCATGGGGCAACAGTGGGCTATTATGCGCCTTGAAGAAAAGCGCGCAAGATAAATGACAAAAGAGATTAGCGCTGAAGCCCTGGAATGGGGAAACTGGTTGTTTGCCCAAGAATGCGAATTCTTGCGAGGCGCTGCATCCCTTAATGATTTGCCAGAATTTGGCCAACCAGAGGTATCGTTTGCTGGGCGGTCTAACGTTGGTAAATCAAGCCTTATCAATGCTCTTACGGGGCGGGCAACTCTGGCCAGAACGTCCAATACACCGGGACGCACCCAACAACTCAACTTCTTTTCCTTAGGCAAAC
>CAZXMD010000085.1:0-7617 GCA_964641635.1 uncultured Candidatus Finniella sp.
AGTTGCAAGAGAAAATGGCCGAGATGCAAGAGCGTGTGAACCAGGTTGAAATGACAGGCGCTTCCGGGGGCGGTATGGTTAAAGTGACGGTAAATGGGAAAGGCGAGATGAAGGGCATTACCATTGATCCGTCGTTGGCTGATCCCAAGGAAGTTGAAGTTTTAGAAGACCTCATTATGGCGGCGTTTAATGACGCCAAAACAAAAGTTGAAGCCCATGTCGCCGAAGAAATGAGCAAAATCACAGGCGGCCTAGGTCTACCTGCCGGCATGAAACTGCCGTTTTGACGAGTGTTTTGCCTTCCGTTACTAAGCCGTGTCTAATTTGTTTTCCTTAACACGCGGCTACCATCGTTAGATGGTTTGCCGTTAAGAAGTTCAGGTAAACAGTCGATCCGATTGAGTAGGAAACATCTGTTTTAGCCAATTAAATTTCTCGTGAAGTATATTAAGGGTTGTTTCCCAATTGTAATCTCCGGCTGATAGATATCTTTTTTCAGTGCGGTTTTCTTGATTTATTTGGATCCTTTCCTGCAATAAGGGTTCTCGCCTTAGCAGATCTTTGGGTAAATCTGAAAGAAACCTATAAGCAAACTCTACATCTACAGTTCTCTCGAATTCAGAAAACCCCATGTCATATTTGATAGCGCTTGTAAGTATATACTTGAAATATTCTCGGGGTGAATTGCTTCTTACCCACCCAGAAGGCAAATTTGTTTCATGGATTGCATTGAAGCTCGTATCAATAATAAGACGACCGGTTAAGGATTCGCCTTTTTGTTGATAATGGTCTGCTTTTTTAAGGACTTCTGCTGAAATCTCCTCCAAAATTTTAACATGCTTTGTAAGCGCTGTTGCCGTATTATCTGCAGATCCCTTACATAGAGTTAGGAAATGACCAAGATCATGGCGCCAGGCTAAATAGGGTAATTCAAAAACACGACCGTGACCAGGAAAGGGTTTCTTTTGTACTCCAAACAACACAATACCCTTACTTAGGGCATAGAAAAAATCTTCCTTATCAAAGGTAGCCCCTTCTAATAGTACGAGGGGGTGAAGGTAGTCTTCAGGGGGAGCATCAGGTTCGGAGATTAGTTGCAAAGAACTTTGCGCTTTTATGCGTGCAAGCATTTCTTTGCGGCTCTTTTTATTTGTATAGTACTTTATGAGGTCGGCCGGAGAGAGCAAGTATTTTTGCGCTTTTCTCCCTGCTGCCTGTATAAGCCCATATTTGTGTTCACTGATTGCTGTTATGTCGTTTTTGGTTAGAGACTTATATGACAAGAATAACGAGTAAAGGTTACCCAATTCTAAGATGCGCTTATAAATGGATCCCTCTTTATTTTCACTTAGTCTTGTATGTGTATAAATACTTATAATTGCTTTTTGGTCTTGAGAAAGGTCGTCTAATCCTTCAAGGCTTGATAAATTTTCTATAGCTTTAAAGTTATCACATTTTTCAAAAAATGGTTTTAAGGCTAGAAAATAAGGGTTATCATCAATCGTTTTTTGCATCATACTTAGCATTTCATCAAGGTTTAGTTCAGGACTTTCAACATGTAAATCAATTCTTTGTTTTGTCGTAAGGCTTCTTTCCCGGAGATCTGTGGTATCTACATGATCCATACTCAATGCAGAAAAATTTCCCATAATACAGGCGAAAATCAGCGATGCTACCCTTAAACGAATAGTGCGCATTCCCATGGTTTATCTCCTTTAACAAATTAGCGTTAGATTATCCAAATTTAAAACAACATATAGAAGTTAATTTATAAAATATTTTTAAATGCTATAACACAAATAAGTAAGTTTCGTATAGAAATAAACATGTAAATTAGTAATTACTCGATTCCAATTTTTATAGTAAGTTCAAAATAACAAAAAATCCAATTTCTTTATAGGTTAATTTCTTGTTGTTTTTAACGTGTGGCTAGATGTGTTTGAAGCCTGCTACTTACACAGAGCGGGTAGCTAATATTAATTTTTTGCCTTCTCCATTAGCTCCGCAAGCGCGACAAAGCCTCTTCGATTTTAACTTTCCGGGTACCAAAGGTTTCCAGGCGTTCCTGCATTTCTTCGATGATTTCGCTCTTGGCCCTTGCCATAAAGTCAGCATTGGAGAGACGGGCATTGCAGCTATTAATTTCCTGATTTAGTTTATTCAATTCTTGTTCGAGACGTTTGATTTCAGAAGGAATATCGATGCTGCCGCTCAAAGGCAAAACGATGGGGGTTTGCTCAACAATAAAGAGAACGGCTTCTTTCATCGTCGGGGGCTTTTCGGGAAACGTTTGAATGGCGTCAATGCGGCCTAAGCGCATGAGGATTGCCTCATGACGGATGAGACGTTCTTTTATCTCCTGCGTGGCT
This sequence comes from uncultured Candidatus Finniella sp., assembly GCA_964641635.1. Classification (GTDB taxonomy): domain Bacteria; phylum Pseudomonadota; class Alphaproteobacteria; order Paracaedibacterales; family VGCI01; genus VGCI01. The sequence continues at coordinate 2,370 of CAZXMD010000085.1, forward strand.
TCATAAACTTGCATGGACAAGAGGGAACCAGGAGGGACGTTGAATTCTGCGCGACGGGAGCGGATGCCGCTGATCACTTGAACAATCCAGTCCATTTCCTGGCGCGCTCTCGGATCAATGGCTTCTGTCCGTGGTTCAGGCCAGGGCTGGTTGATGAGCAGTCCCTGTTTGGCGCCTGTAAATTCCTTCCAGAGGACTTCCGTGATAAAGGGAATGAAGGGATGGGCAATCTTCAGCACCTGGACAAACGCCCAAGCTGCCGTTTGTCGAGCTTCAACGGCCAGATTTTCATCCTTAAAAATAGGCTTGAGAAACTCCAGGTAATAGTCACAATAGGTTCCCCAGAGGAATTGATAAATATGGCTGGCTGCTTCGTCAAACCGATAACTATCAAGAGCGTCCACGACCTGGGCGGTGAGGAGACTGATTTGCCCCACGATCCACTGATTAACCGTATGTTGACAGGAGTTCGAGTCAAAGTTTTCGGCGTAGGCGCACTCATTCATCTGCAAAAAGCGGGCTGCATTCCAGATTTTGGTCATGAAGTTGCGGCCACTCTCAATGCGTGATTCTCCTAATTTCAAGTCTCGCCCGGGAACAGCCAAGGAAGCCAAGGTAAAGCGCAAAGCATCGGTTCCAAATTTATCCATATAAATTAGAGGGTCAATAACGTTCCCTTTTGTTTTAGACATTTTTGAGCCCTTTTCATCCCGCACCATTCCGTGGATATAGACGGTTTTGAAGGGAACTTCTTTTGTAAAATGAAGACCTATCATCATCATGCGGGCAACCCAAAAGAAGATAATATCGAAGCCTGTATCCAGGACATCCGTTGGATAATAGCGCTTCAATTCAACGGTCTCCTGTGGCCAGCCCAGGGTTGAAAATGGCCAGAGAGCCGAGGAAAACCAGGTATCGAGTACGTCCGTATCACGGGTGAGGTCAGCGGCTTCCCCATAATAGGCGACAGCGGCTAGATGAGCCGCATCTTCGGTTTCTTCGACAAAGGGATGGCCATCCGGCCCATACCAAACGGGAACTTGATGGCCCCACCAAATTTGACGGGAAATGCACCAGGGTTGAATATTGCGCAGCCATTCAAAATAAGTAGCGTTAGAATGTTCGGGCAGAAAGTGCGTGCGCCCATCTTCCACTGCCTTAATGGCAGGAATCGCTAAAGTCTTTGCGTCCACAAACCATTGGTCGGTAAGCCAGGGTTGGATTTGAACGCCAGATTTTTCTCCATGGGGAACGGTATTGATAATGGGTTCAATCTTTTCCAAGAGCCCTGCCACTTCTAAATCAGCTAGCACTTGGCTTCTGGCTTTTTCGATGGATAGCCCTTGATAAACTGCGGGCACGTTCTCATTCAAACACGCGCTTTTATCCAGAATATTCAGGAGAGGAAGGTCGTTCCGACGACCAACCTCAAAGTCATTGAAGTCATGGCCTGGCGTAATTTTAACCGCCCCACTGCCCTTTTCCGGATCACAATATTCGTCACCCACAATGGGAATCGTCCGGCCCGTTAGAGGGAGGTGAACGTGTTGACCAATGAGATGTTTGTAACGCTCATCATCTGGATGAACGGCAACGGCAACATCGCCCAGCATGGTTTCAGGCCGCGTGGTGGCAACCGTGATGAAGGCTTCCTTTTGATTGACAAGAGGGTACTGAATATACCAAATGTGTCCCTTTGATTCTTCCGAGATAACCTCTAGGTCAGAAACAGCTGTTTGTAATTTCGGATCCCAATTGACCAGGCGCTTGTCTTTGTAAATCAAGCCCTCTTTGTAAAGGGCAACAAAAACCTTCATAACTACTTGGCTCAAGCTGTCATCAAGGGTGAATTTCTGGCGGGCCCAATCAGGAGAAATACCAAGGCGACGTTGCTGGCGCACGATCATGTCGCCGGATTCTTTTTTCCATTCCCAGATTTTTTTAATAAAAGCTTCGCGTCCCAAATCTTGACGTGAGATCCCTTTTTCCGCCAGCTGGCGCTCTACGACAAATTGGGTTGCGATGCCGGCATGGTCCGTTCCCGGTTGCCACAATACATCAAACCCTTGCATCCGTTTAAAGCGAACGAGGATGTCTTGTATGGTGTAGGTTAACGCATGCCCCACATGAAGGCTGCCCGTTACATTGGGAGGTGGCATCATAATGGTGTAAGGTTTCTTTGCACTGGAAGGGTCACAAGAAAAGGCACCAGATGCTTCCCAGGCCTTGTAAATTTCACCTTCTATGGATTGGGGGGCAAATGTTTTTTCAAGCATGGATTTAAGTCTCAGTATTTTTGTAGAATAATTATGTACCCATCAATAACGGATTTTGAGGTAAAACGCTACAAGAACGATATGAGATGTTATAAAAACGATACGAGGTGTTCCAAGTCCGGCGGCAGGGGCGCTTCAAATATCATGCTCTCTCCTGTTCGGGGGTGCAAAAACCTTAATTGAAACGCATGTAATGCCTGGCGTGGAAATGCAATAACGGCAGGGTCAAAAGCCTTCTTAGCCCATTTTGGAATGCGGCCATAGACAGGATCCCCAATCAGAGGATGCCCAATATACGCCATGTGAACCCGAATTTGATGGGTACGTCCGGTTTTCAAATTGCAGCAAACCATCGAAATACTTTGTGATGAATCCTCTTTTGCAAAAAAGGATTTGAGAACGCGATAATAGGTAATGGCTGGTTTTCCCCCTCTGGTAACAACAGCCATCTTTTGACGGTTCTTGGGGCTTCTTCCGATATCTCCTTCAATGATTCCTTCCTTCGGATGAGGCACCCCCCAAACGAGAGCCCAATAGGAGCGTGTTAAGGTGCGATTGGTAAATTGTCCGCTTAAGCCATGATGGGTGGCATCATTCTTGGCGACAACCATTAATCCGCTTGTGTCTTTGTCCAGGCGATGAACAATACCGGGTCGGCGGACTCCCCCAATACCTGAGAGGCTGTCCCGACAATGAGCTAAGAGGGCATTAACCAACGTAGATTTACGATGCCCGGGAGCGGGGTGCACGACCATTCCTGCAGGTTTGTTGAGAACCAGCAAATCGTTGTCTTCAAAAACAATGGTAAGAGGAATATTTTCGGCCTGGGGGAATGCTTCTTGAGCTTGTGGAATATGGAGGACGTAGACCTCGCCCTCCTTCACTTTATGAGCGGGAGATGTGATAATTTTGCTACAACAGGTGAGCCTGTTATCATCCATTAACGACTGAATGCGTGTACGGGTGAGATGGAAGAGACGTCCAACCAGAAACTTATCTAAGCGTTGTTTTTCTTCGCCTTTCTCAACTGTCAGTGTAATCATTTCCACAAGTATATCCCTTTATTCCACTTTTCAACTTATCTTACCCTCTTTTATGGCCTATCTCAGGGTAAAAAATCTAGGAATCCTTTGTGGGAGTTCTGTTGCTATTTGTTAAAAGTTTTGTCTAGAATGGGCCTTGATCTGCTGAATGATGGTAATGTTCATGCTTATTGCTGCGTGCTTAAAGGATTGGTATCTGTCGGGTTAAGTGAACATATCTGTTTGAAAAAGCAGAGTTTCTCAGTAAAAAATATATTATAATAAGAAAGGTCAAAAAATGAAACGAATTCTTTTATCTGCAATAGCCTCCGTTGCTTTGTCCTGTGGCGCCTCTCTCGAAGCGTGCGCCACTGTTGATCATCACGATGAACATGCTTCAAAGCATCATGGTCACCATGGGCATCATGAAAAAAAACATCCAGCCAAAACCGGGGATGAAATGGCAAAAGAGTGTGAAGAACGTATGGATAAAATCAAGGATGCAGGCGCTTCCTTATCTCCGAAAATGAAGGCTAAATTTGATTACAATCTCAAAAAAGCTGGCATTGAAATCGAGGCCTTGAAAAATCCAGACATGGACGAGCACCATAAGCACGCAGATATGTGCCATCGTGACTTAAAGGTTGCGGAGCAAATTGTTAAGAAGCATGAGCATCAGCTCGCTCATGAAAAGAAAATGGAAGAGAAAAAGGCGAAAGCCGAAGAGCGTAAGGCAAGAGCTGAAGAACGAAAGGCAAAGGCGGCAGAGCGTAAAGCGAAAAGGGATGAAGAGCGTAAAGCCAAAAAAGAAGCCCATGATGCTGAAAAGGCAGCGGGCCATCATGACAAGCAACATGGCTTAGACCATGGCCCACAAGCCCTCGAAGGAGCAGATACGATCCCTTCCGGAAGCGCTGCTGAAACGCCACTTTCAGAAGAGAAAAAGTAAAATTCCAGACCAAACAGTCTCTTGAAGCGCCTTTGGGGCGCCTTGAGAGGCTGCTCGGTTTCCTTCTTAATTTTCGTTTTTTAAACGTGGCCTGATAAGTATCTCCTTGACATTTTTAAAATATACTGTATTGTCAACCATACATGGCAGGAACCATAAATCCTCAACAGTATATTTGATTACAAAAAAGTCATCATCATACAAAAGATTTATAATATAAATATCTTTTATTGATCTTCATTGCGTCAAAAAGATGATCTAACATCTGCCGACTATGATATTTCCAAAATAAATTGGATGTATACAAATAATGAATCATAAAAGGATAAATATATTATGTCATCAGCCCCTCTTCAAGACCCTTCATCAAAACCATCTATTGAAACGTTCGACTCTTTTGCTTTTCCAGAAAGCCTTTCTTCTGCTTTGAAAGAGATGGGTATTACCTGTCCAACCCCGATTCAGGCTGCCACAATTGCTCTTTGCATTGAAGGTAAGGATGTTATGGCTTCCGCTCAAACCGGAACAGGCAAAACATTGGCGTACGTTCTCCCATTGATGGTTCGTTTGCTGTCATCGCCCAACAGCAATGCTTTGGTGTTAGCGCCCACCCGGGAGTTGGCAGCGCAGGTGCGTGATATCTTGCGTCAACTTTTAGGCAGACGCCCAGCTTTCAATATGGCATTGCTTATTGGGGGTGAATCCATGGGAAAACAATTTGCTCAATTGAAAGGCCGTCCCCGTATTATTGTGGGCACGCCTGGACGCATTTGTGATCACTTGACTCGTGGAAGCCTGAGCTTAAAGCACACAGGTTTCCTGGTTATAGATGAAGCTGACCGGATGTTGGATATGGGCTTTAGTGTTCAATTGGACAAAATTGCTCCCTACTTGTCAAAAGAGCGTCAAACACTGATGTTTTCCGCCACACTTCCGGCAAATATCGTTAAGCTTTCTCAAAAGTACTTACAAGACCCAGCCCGTGTCAGTGTTGATTCAAC
>CAZXMD010000086.1:0-7597 GCA_964641635.1 uncultured Candidatus Finniella sp.
AAACGGCTGGTTTTAGTGGATATGCCAGGGTATGGGTATGCTATAGCCTCAAAATCCGCCATTGAACAATGGAACGCCTTGCTCCAGCTTTATCTTAAAGGACGCCCGACTTTGTCACGTGTTTATGTATTAATCGATGCTCGCCATGGGTTGAAAGAAAACGATCTTGAGATGATGCGCATGTTGGATGTTGCCGCGGTTTCCTATCGTCTTGTTTTGACAAAGGCTGATAAGGTTTCCCCTACACCGTTGCGGGCCCTTCAACAAGATATTGAAGAGAAACTAAAAATCCATCCCGCGGCATTTCCTAAAATTAGCTTGACGAGCACTGTAGCAAAAATGGGTATTGCAGAATTAAGAGCCGAAATTGCACAATTTGCCATAGGTGCCCCTCAATAATTTAAGGTTGTAAAGCATGGAAAAATACGCATCCATTATTGAGCAGGCATGGGAACACCGGGAAGGCTTATTGCCCCAAACGGGTGGGAAAATTGCACAAGCGGTTGATCATGTACTTGACCTTTTGGATAAGGGAAACTTGCGTGTGGCAACCAAGGTGAAAGGGCAATGGGAAACCCATCAATGGATCAAAAAAGCCATTCTTTTATCGTTTCGGTTGAGGGGCTGCGAACTGATAGAAGGCGGGCCGTCTTCTTCAAGAGGGTATGACAAGGTTCCCCTGAAATTTTCCAGCTGGACAGCGCAAGACTTTGCTCAGGCAGGTTTTCGGGCTGTTCCCGGCAGCATCGTCCGGCATTCGGCGTATGTGGGTCCCAATGTGGTTTTGATGCCCAGTTTTGTCAATATTGGCGCCTATGTGGGGGCAGGAACAATGGTCGATACATGGGTGACCATTGGATCATGCGCTCAAATTGGGGACAACTGCCATATTTCCGGAGGCGTTGGCATCGGGGGTGTCCTTGAACCCTTGCAGGCAAATCCTGTGATTATTGAAAACAACTGTTTCATAGGGGCGCGCAGTGAAATTGCAGAAGGCGTTATTGTGGAAGAGGGGTCCGTTATTTCCATGGGTGTCTTTATCGGCGCTTCAACCAAAATCGTTAACCGTCAAACGGGTGAGGTAATTTATGGGCGTGTTCCGCCTTACTCCGTCGTGGTTCCGGGAACAGTTCCTGCAACAGCCCCCGAACAGCCCTCTTTATCCTGTGCCGTTATCGTCAAGCAGGTGGACGCCAAAACCCGCGCCAAAACAGCTGTGAATGATCTCTTGCGGTTTTAAAGAAGGTTTCTTTATAACGGGTTATACTCTCTAACCTGCACACAATAAGAACTCAAGTTCGAGGAAAAACCTATGCGTGTTTTAAATTTCATTTTGGAAGTTTCAAAGCCTTATCGTCCCTACCTATTAGGTATGTTGCTGGCGATGGTTGGTGTTGCTGCCTATACGAATTTTCAAGGCTATTTCATTAAATTAATGGTTGATGCGGTCGTGGGGAATGCCTATGAAAGTGTCATCAAGATAGCCATTTGGTATGGACTTCTTCAGCTCGGTCTTGTCTTTGTTTGGGCCCTGTATGATGTATTTGCAGGTAAAGCAGAACCTATGAAAACTGAAATCACGAAGCAGATATTGGATCGTGTTAAAAATTATGACATTATGTTTTTTCAGAATAATCTTGGGGGAAGTTTATCTTCCAAAATTAAAGATGCTTCTACTCTGATTCCTTCTCTCGTATATCTATCCATCGACAATTATTTTCAGCTTATCCTGATCATTGTCATTGCAGCTATATTGCTGGCAAATACCCACTGGTTTTTTTCAGTTGTTCTCATAATTTGGGTAATCCTGTTCCTAACGGTTTTCTTTAAAAATATGCAAACAGTTCGCAACTTGAGCTCGGCAACTGCCGAGTCAGACGCGAAAATTTGGGGAAAGGTCGTCGATTACCTGGGAAACATTTTATCTGTAAAGTATTTTGCCTCTAATCAATATGAAGCCAACACCCTAGCTAGGGTGCAAAATGAATATAATTGTAGAGTTTATCTCAAGCGCCAATTCCTTACTAAATTTTATTTCTTTCTCGGGCTTGCTTTTTCTATTTATATCGTGGGCTGTATGGCTTTCCTAATATACCTATATGGGAACCACCTTATTACACCTGGTGATTTTGTTTTTGTTTTTTCAATTAATTACAAAATCATCGATCAGCTATTTACGGCAACCCATTCATTGCGAGATTTTGTCACCCATTGGGGAACGGTAGACCAAGCGTTAACAATTTTAGATACGGCTCCGGAAATTCAAGATAAGCCAGGTGCAGCCGTGCTGAAGCTAACCCGGGGCGAAATCATATTTGATAAAGTAAAATTCAATTATAAGAATGCAGAGTCCCTTTTTCAAAATAAGTCGGTTACCATAGCGCCTGGCCAGAAGATAGGTTTGGTTGGCTATTCAGGAAGCGGTAAATCGTCCTTTGTGAACTTGATCTTGAGACTTTATGACGTGGAGGAAGGAGCTGTTTTTATAGACGGTCAGGATATTCGTGATGTTACCCAAGACTCCTTGAGAAGAACAATCGGTATGATCCCTCAAGATCCGTCCCTTTTCCATCGATCGTTAATGGAAAATATTCGCTATGGCCGAATTGATGCAACAGATAAAGAAACGATTGATGCTGCAAAGTATGCTCATGCGCATGAATTTATTTCCAAACTACCCCAAGGCTATGACTCTTTTGTTGGGGAGCGCGGTGTAAAACTTTCAGGTGGAGAACGTCAGCGCATCGCCATTGCTAGGGTTTTCCTCAAAAACGCCCCCATCTTGATTTTGGATGAAGCAACGTCTCAGCTGGATTCGGTTACGGAAAGCCATATCCAGGAATCGCTATGGAAACTCATGCAAGGTAAAACAACCATTGTCATTGCCCACCGTCTTTCTACATTGCTCTATATGGACCGTATCCTGGTTTTCAATCAGGGTAAGATTGTTGAAGACGGAGCCCATCCGGAATTACTGGCAAAAGACGGGCTCTATAAAACTCTCTGGGATGCGCAAGTGGGGGGATTTTTGCCAGCATTGCGAGCGCCTGCGCCACAGCTTTAGCGGAGCAGGTGCGGCAATTGCAGAAGGCGTTATTGTGGAAGAGGGGGCCGTTATCTCTATGGGGGTCTTTATCGGCGCTTCAACCAAAATCGTTAACCGTCAAACGGGTGAGGTAATTTATGGGCGTGTTCCGCCTTACTCCGTCGTGGTTCCGGGAACAGTTCCTGCAAAATCCCCCGAACAGCCTTCTTTATCTTGTGCCGTCATCGTCAAGCAGGTGGACGCCAAAACTCGCGCCAAAACAGCTGTGAATGATCTCTTGCGGTTTTAAGAAGGCGTCCCTAGCGGGGCTTATCAGGAAAGCGCCATCAGCAGCGCCATGGCGCCCATGCCAAAGTTTTCGAGAATACTCACAGTACTCAATGGAACATTCAAAGCGGTGCCTAAGCATGCGCATTTAATTTTTTGTCCTGACAAAATGCTTTTGAGAACACTGACACCACTGACTGTCATAACAATAACCGTGATCCAGTTTATCAAAAAAAGATCGTGGTTTGAAAGGTAGGCTGCACCTAAGAAAAACTCGATAAAGGGATACGCATATCCATATAGTCGGAACCGCTTCGTGACAAGGTCGTAAGTAGAAAACCCCTCAACAAATTCCTTAAGGTTAAAGAACTTGAACAGGGAGAGAAATATGAAAAAATAACCCATGAAAGAAGACATGAAATAATGGCCGTTTAAGCCGTTCTGAATTAAAGGAAGGGCGAGGCAAAAAATAAGGATGATCACCAGAGGCTTATAGTTTTCAGCTGTTTCTTTTAAGGGTTTTATAAAAGAAAGTTCTTTTGCGCCTCCTTCCCCATGGCATTTTTTTTGATCATGATCTTTCATAACAACTCTCCTCTTACTGAAATCGTTTGATCATTTGCCGGATTTCTTCAATTTTTTGTTTCTGTTGTTCCTGGTCTTTGGATTGGAAAGTGTCTGTTACGCATTGAGAAAAATGTGAGTCTAGTATTTCTATTTCTAAATTTCGAACAGCTGATCGGATCGCGTGGAGCTGCGTGAGGATATCAGGGCAATAGCGTCGCTCAATGATCATTTTTTTCACCCCCTCAACTTGTCCTGCAATGCGATTAAGGCGTGGCAATTGTTCCTCGTGAGAAGGGTGGGGTTTGGTTTCACATTCTGAATTTTCCATTATCTGTTAGCTTTTATGTTAATAGGCTCCATATCCACAGTATATACCCCATGGGGGTATTATGGCAAGTGTAAAGAAACGCTAATTTGACGCCTCCTTTAAGTTCACCATATAATGAAATCGGTTAAAGCTTACAAACAGGTAGGAGAAGGTTGGTATGAAAATATATTTTTTAGTATTGGCTCTATTGTTAAGCCTAGACGTAGTTTTAGCCACTGATTCTAATGATTGCCATGAAGCAGGTCTGCGCCCTTATTTTAACAATCCAAGCTTTATGCCCACAGGGCCATTTTCCGAAGAGAAAGGGTATGAAGTCTACTTAAGGCTTAAGAAGGACAAACACTTAGATGATAATGCGTCTCTTTCTTCCTTGCTTCCAACTCACCCCATTGCAATAAAGGAGTTCCAAGATGAATTGAGCGGTGAAGTTCAAAAATTTACAGGTATCACACTACAATATAAGAAACGGGTAAAATACCCCGTTATGGTTGAAGAATTTTATCATGATTTATTCAAAATAGGGGGTTTTTTTCTTCATCTTGCAGGTGAAGCAGAGGAGTCAAAGGTTTTAGGTGTCAGAAAAACTTCGGAAAAATGGTTCTACAGAGCCGCAATTAATGGCCATGTCTATGCATGGTATGGTTTAGGGTTGCTTTGGCTTATAGATAAGGCAGAAGAGGGAAGCAGTAGTGCAAATTATTATCTTTCAATTCTTGCCATTTCTAGTTTCAGATTTCCTGAAACCGTTATAAAAAATAAAAATGTTTACGCGCAAAGAGCCGTTGAACAAAGGAACCCGGATGCTCTCATTAAACAAAGCTACGTAGAAGAAGATAAACAGGACTATCAAAAAACATTAGATTTGTTAATAGAAGCTCATCAGAGCGGAGTAGTAAGGGCAACCTACCGACTTGGTTTGTTATATTATTATGGCCTTGGAACAAAGGCTCTGTACATTTGTTTGCTTGAGGGTGAAGATATTCCGATCATGAAGGGTATTGCTCTGACAAAGGAGAATGACAGGATATATTCTTTTAATAGTAAGTTCAACATTAAGAGCGATATTACGGAAGAATATCATGCTGCGTCTGGGATAGCTCCGAATAAAGATCTTGCTTATAAACTTCTCAAAGAAGCTGCAGATAAAGGGTATAAGCCTGCCATATTAGAGATAAGAAATTTATTTCAAAAATTAGAATACACTGATCCTCTGTCAGCCAGTGAAGAAGTTAAGCCTATTATAGGATTTAAGGGGACTTTTGTTGATTTTTTGAATGTTTGTATTCCTAATCTGGGTGGTAATTACAGAATGATAGAATCTCTAGCTGGAGATTTTCCCTATGGAAGTGTGTATTCTCAGTCAACGGAACATTGGATTATTTCTTCCAAGAGAATAGAGTTTTATCTAGATAAAGAGCGAGATATTATAATCAAAAGAAATTGGCAGCTTCAGGATCGGGAAAAGAGGTTATTTGAAGAGAATGTGCTTCCTAAAATATCTCACATTTCTTCCCGGTACTCAGAGAATTTAGCTCTTTAAATTTATGGGCGCTTTGGGTGCATGATATATGAGCCATCTGCGCCAAGTTGTAGGGGCGCCAGATGAAAAGAATGGTGGAAGACAATAGCCAGACCTTCTATTCTCTAATTTTCTAGAAAATAACCTCTCAATCTCTCACTTTTTCTAACGCACTGCAAAATAGGCGACATTGTTTTTCTCTTCCTGACTTTCCTTGTCGCTTTTCTCATCCCGTAGCTTTTTCCACGAAGGCGGGGTCTATTTCCTGGCTCGAAAATTTAAATAATGGTGTGTCGCTCATTCGTAATACTAAATAATAAATTAACATTATCCGCACACTAGATATACTAATGCAGTATAACGGAATAATCTATACTTATATGCGCCACTTTGCCTCACTTCGAGAAGTGTTTTTGATTTTGTCTTCTTAATTCAATGTGTTGTGGGTTTTCGCACTCTGTTTTTCCCATGTTTAGAGCTTTTTTGTAAAATTAAACTAAAAATTTTTATTGAGATGGACCTCTCCTTGCTTTATGCCAGTAATTGGGAGACATGTCCGCTAATAATAAGAATAAACGGACTAATTCACAGGCATGTCTCTCAAGGTTATTGGCCGCTTATTTTAAACGATGGAGGTTGAAATGGACAGAGTATCTTGTGAAGCCTACGAAAGTTATGTTATGTCCCCTATATTCGTGAAGGCATAATGGAGATTGTTTTTACGATGAGAACATAGTGCACTATGATTTTTTTTTAGGTTATTTGGAGTAAGGTTACCTTTTAATATTTTTTTAACATGTTTAGTCGTAATATGAATCCAATTTTATATCAACTAAACAATAGAAGGTAACCTTAATATGGAATTAACGCATCTTAAATCGTTTCTTACTGTCGCTCGTAAAGGCAACCTAAGCGCAGCGGCTAGAGAGCTTAATGCCACACAGCCTAACCTCGGTCGTCAGATGACAGCTTTATCAAAAGAAGTTGGCATGGAACTTTTTATTCGGCATTCCCGAGGGCTAGAGCTTACCGAACAGGGGAGGGAATTCTTGGAATTGTGCCAAAATATTGTTGGCCAATTAGAGCAAGGAACCACGTTAATTAAAGAAAAAAACTCTGAAGCTAAAGGGCTTCTGAAATTTATTACTGGATCAGGAACCCTGGAACGGGTTTTAGAAAACACCCCAGCATTCACAGAAAAATTTCCTCAACTTAACATACAGTTTAATTCGATAGTGAATGTTTTACAGTGCCAGCAATTTCAAACAGGAGATGTAGATGTTGGTCTTATTCCACTTACCTTTAATGATCCCGAATTAATTCAACATCATTTATTTGATATGTTACTCAGAGTTTATGCCTCCCCAATTTATCTCAAATTACATTCTATTCCAAAAACCCCGAAAGGCTTAGAAGGTCATAAGCTCATTATATATAGCGGAGATAACCAGGAAGTGTTTAATAAAAATGTGATAGATGGCGAGACAAAAAATTTTTATACACCCCCGTTCTTTACGGTAAATAGTGGGTTATCTATGCGTGCAGCTTTAGTAAACGGTCTTGGAGTTGGCTGTTATGCTTATGATCAAAACCTTATAGAAAAAAACCGACTCGTAGATATTTTCCCTGACATGCCAGACCAGAAGATTCCCTACTATTATACGTATCACAAACGTTTGGAAGGTTCCCCCAAAATCCAGGCTTTTCACGAATTCTTGAAAGACGTCGTCAAGGTTTGGCAGCGCCCTGGCACCAAACTGTAATCAAGGATATTGTAATTTTTTACCCCTCACCCGCCTCTTCACTGCGTTCAGAGCCGACATACTATAATTGCTGTTGGTGTTGAAGGTGGCATGCTCTGTTATATTAG
>CAZXMD010000087.1:0-7520 GCA_964641635.1 uncultured Candidatus Finniella sp.
TCAGGCGATCGACCATGTTTTTTCAATGTAAGGTTTTGAACTTAATTTACTATATGTTCCTCTTTAAGTAATCTTTGATGCCCATGATGTCTTGATCATCTTTAAGGTACTCTGGATAAACAAAATATTCCTGATGTTCTGTGGTTGTAAAATCAGGCAGGATGTTTTTAAGGTTTGAGTTCTGAATGATGGTCGTTTTTCCATAGGCGCTGATGATTCCTTTGCCTTTTTGGGCAGCCACAACCAAGCATTCGAGAGAATTGGACAGGAATACGGGATCGTGCTGTTTATCCTTCTCCCTCCCTAGCCTTGAAATCCAGTGGCTATCATTCATCGCATTATCTTCGGGCGCAGAGGACACAATAAGGCTATGATGTTTAAGGTCGGCAACTGTCTGAGGCTCTCCGTATTTTTCTATGTACAGGGCGCTTGCGTAAAGTTTCTTCTTTAATACGAAGAAAGGTTCTTGGATTATCCCCCACTTTACGTCATTGCTTTTTGAGTCATGAGGCTGAATGGCAATATCCACATCATGCAAAATAATATCGATGGCCTGATCCACCCCGATGACCTCGAACACAAGGTCAGGGTGATCTGTATTATAATCCAGGATAAGGTCATTAATGAGATATGACGCAAGGACTTGACTGGTCGCAATTCTTACCTTTCTCTTTTGTCCCACTTTCAAAGGCGCATAGGTGCGACTGGTAAATCCTTTCATATTTAAAAAAATACCTTCGGCAATTTCAAACAGCTCTTCGCCTTTTCGGGTCAGCGTAACGCCGTCCTTTTTGCGAGAAAACAGAGGGTATCCCAGGTGTTTTTCAAGTCCGGAAATATGACGGCTGGAAGAGGATTGAGCGAGATTTAACAAAGAGGCGGCATGCGAAATATTTCCAAACTTGGCAACATAATAAAAAGCTTTCAGTTTTTCCCAATCCAGGTCTCGAAAGTATTTAGAAGAATCTAAGGCAACCATTATATAATTTTTTCCTTAATTCACTGATAAAGAATACTCGATTAAATACTTCCGAAAAGCGGGATTGATTTTCTGGTCGCGCCACAACGATTGGCGAAAACTTTTATCAATTTCATCTATAAAATCAAGAATATCATCGTACGTCTCGATATCTGTCGGAACAACAATCTGTGTTTGCTCACCCCGTGCCGTAATCACTTTTTCTTCCGAGGTGAAGAAGCGACGGTAAATTTCAAGGTAATCGATGTCAGAATCTGAAATCGTGAGGGTGAGAGTCACTGCGTCCTTCTCGTCACAAAACAGCAAAAGTTGATCCAGAACCTTTAGCTGGAACTGATACATGATTATCCCTTGCAGGTACTCATCCCCCAGGACTTTTCCCTGAAGTTTCTGAACGTCAATATGGGGCAGGTCACAAGCCGCAACGGGCGCAAGATACCCCTCTTCTTCCCGCGCATCTTGCGGATAAACAAGGTTTTTTTTCAACTCCACATGCATTTCACATGTAAGATCATGAACGTAGTCATGGGCTCTAAAAGCATACAGATTTTCAGAAATTTCCTGAAAATCAAACAGGAATGAATTTTGGGAAGATAGGCTTGAAATGCCTTGTTTTATTTCAAAATTTCCAGATAAAGCATTCCTGTGAGAGGTACTGGAGTTGTTGACAATCAATTTTAGCATGGCAAGCATCCTTATTTTAAAAGTTTTTACGATCGTGCCTCATCCGGTTTCTAAACGCTTGAGACTCCATTTTAGGCCAAACTAGGGAGAGAAAACCTCGTGATAGCCTTAAAGCTGATAACGAGTGGGTCTCAAGTTCTTCTTGATTTTCTTCTCGTGCCACACAAATTGGCCTTTCTTATAAGGATGATTACGGAAATAACATGGGTTGTAAATAAAATTTAAATACATTAAATATTTGCATAAACATACATGTTATAGGCGTTTTGCGCCTTTGATGGCATAAGGTACGTAAAATATTTTTTGTCGAGGTGTGCTGTAGGGCAACAAGTCACCTTGAATTGCCCATAAAAGATCCCTATATCAGGTATGCTACTAAAAGAAACCGTGGGATCATTCCCGTCATTGTGATGGGAGTTTGGGTTACCTACTCGCAGCGAGACGATGTCCTTTATTAATTTGAGAGGTTTTGATGTTAAAAACAAAAACAATTCTAACAGCAACAATTGGGAATGCCATTGTATACTACGATATGACCCTTTACGGCTTTTTTGCAGCTTTTCTCTCCCCTTTGTTTTTCCCTGCTGACAACCTACTGACTTCTCAATTGGCAAGCCTTGGCGTCTTTGCTGCTGGTTTTGTTGCAAGGCCATTCGGTGGATTAGTTTTTGGCCATATTGGAGATCGTTATGGCCGAAAAAAAGCTTTGGTTATTGCGATTCTTTTGGTGACCATTCCGACAACAATTATTGGACTTCTGCCAACTTACGCTTCAATTGGAATTTTAGCACCCATTATTCTGGTTTTGTGTAAACTCATGCAAGGAATTTGTACAGGTGGGGAATATAGTGGCGCAGCAATTTTCTTATCAGAACATCATCGAGGTCGTGGAGAAGCCCTTGCCGGAAGCATCCTTCCAGCCTCTAGTATTGTGGGAGCTATTCTGGGCACAAGTCTTGGCGGTTTGTGCATCCTATCGGAAATGCCAACCTGGGCATGGCGCATTCCCTTTCTATTAGGTGGGGTTTTTGGTATTGTCGGTTATATTCTTAGAAGCGCTCTTATAGAAAGCCCTGAATTTGTAGCTACTCAAAAAGAAAACCACCTGGTTAAAATTCCTATTTTACAAGTTATTAAGCAGGATAAGCGCGCTTTCTTTTGTGCATTTGGAATTTCAACCTATAATATCGTTCTGTTTTACATCCCAGTCGTTTATATTGCTCAATTCATGCTACCTAAAGAAGCCCTAGCTTCTTCGGGTATGTTCCTGAATACGGGATTAATGGTATTATTGATTCTTCTCCTTCCCTTGATGGGGTTTGTCGCGGATCGATTTGGAAAAGAAAGGGTTATGGTGGTTTCTGTGATCACGAGCTTCCTTTTATCCTTCCCCCTATTCCTCTTTTTGAATTACGAAAATTCTTTAACCAATGTATTTATCGTCCTCATTGTTTTTGGCTTCCTTATGAGTGCTTCTGTCGCGCCCAGCGTTTCCTTTCTTCCGACGTTATTCCCCATTCAAGAGCGCTATAGCGCTATGGCTATGGCGATTGGGTTAGGAGAAGCTTTTGGGGGAGCGACTCCTCTTATCTGTCATGGATTTGTTACAACTATGGGGACTTCTATCGCCCCCGCTTTTTATCTTATGATTTGCAGTTTTTTTGGGTTACTGGCTGTTAAATATTCAAAACCTCTAAGGGCTGCCTATGAAGTAGAAAATTCTCAAGAGATTCATTCAGGTTACCTGAAAAAACAGATTTTAGGGAATGCAGGATGAGAGAACCCAATCCCCGCATTAACTGGAATCGGTTAACGGCTTTCTATCATACAGCAAGGCTTGGTAATATAAAGCATACATGTGCAAAACTAAATATCGACCAATCGACATTAAGCCGTACGATTCAATCCTTTGAAGAGAGCCTTGGATTTAAGCTGTTTAATCGTGTTCCTCACGGCGTTGTCATGACAAGGCAAGGGGAGATTTTATTCCCTGTTGTCGAAAAAGTCCTGTTTGATATTGATGCTGCCCTTCTGACAGCTAAAGAAGAAGGGGAAATTCCCAAAGGAACCCTAAAAGTGGCAACAACGGTCGCATTGGCAAGCTTGTGGCTCGTTCAAATGATCCCGGGCTTTTTAGAAGAATATCAGGATATTGATCTCTATATTATTGGTGATGACGAAAGGCTGAACGTAAAAGCACGGGAAGCCGATGTCCTTATCGCTCCCTTCATCGAACATTCACCCGACCTTATACAAACTTACCTTTTTTCTTGCTGCCTTCAGCTTTACGCAAGTCCACAATATCTTGAGAAATTTGGATACCCTCAAACCATTGATGACCTAAATAATCACCGCTTGATTACTTTTGGGGCAGATACCATCCGACCTTATAGTGATATTGATTGGCTGCTGCGTGTCGGGTTACCTTCGGGAAAGGTGCGCAAACCTTATCTCAGTATTAATTCTTCAAAAGGAGCGAGTCAGCTTGCAGAGCAAGGGCTTGGAATAGTAGCGCTTTCCGATGAGTTTCCACACATCAAGGAACTCAATCTCGTCAAAATTTTGCCAGAAATTAAGGGGCCTACTATTGATCTCTATTATATTTACCCTCAAAGCCTTCAAAACTCTAAGCGCGTTAAGGTATTTGGTGACTATCTGGAAAAGCATATACCCCAAGAATCGAAAAAAAAATCCAATCTCGTTTCTTCATCTCCTTAACAATTCTTTACATAAATCGGCTTGCTCTTCTTATGTCCTTCTTCCTCGTTATTCTTACCTTTAGATGTACAAATTGTCGCACCCCAGGATAGTTCTGCCTTCTCTTTACTTTTTTTTAAAGTGTTGAATGGGGGTTCCTGGACTCTTTATTTCAGCAAACAAAATAAGATTATTTATTTGTTTTAAAAGGAAAACATTTCTTTAGAATGATATTCCGCTCACACATATAATCATTTCCAAAATTTTTAGTTCCAATGGTTTGCGCTATTTATCTAAAAATTTATCGATTGATTTAAGGGGGACTGCCCGATATAAGGGAATCACTTACAGGGTGCCCTTTACGGCTTTGTAAAAAGACGTAAAACTCTTTAAGCAAATCGTCATCTAGGGGACTCTGAGGGTATTTGTCCCTAATAAAAAATAATAATTTTTCCCATGAAGGAGGCTAATCCATGTTAAATTCTCTTCATTCCCTACCAGGTGGCATTCTTCCAAAACCACCTATAAGTTTTGATTTGCCCGAAGTTTACACACCGTCAACTTCTGAAAGTTCCATTAACTCCCTCTCCACCTTAAATAACCAGGGTTATATGTTAACTTACCTCCATGAACTGAGTAGGGCTTTTGTTGAATATTCTGCTATGGCGCCTGGCCCTGTGCTTGATATCGGTACGGCCTATGGGTTTGTTGCCTTAGAAGCCCTCAAAAGAGGAGCTTGCGTCATTGCCAATGATTTAGAGTCAAGGCACCTTGAAGACCTGAACAAAAGAGTCCCACAAAACGACCTTGAAAGAATATCGTATGCTGTCGGGCGCATTCCCGGAGACGTAGCCTTTAGCCCTGATAGCCTTGGAGCGGTACTCGCATCCGGCGTTCTTCATTATTTATCTCCCTCGGATTTTTCTTTAGCCATTCGCAATATTGCAGGCTGGTTAAAACCTGGCGGAAAATTTTTCCTGGCTACGCCGACTCCTTATACAAACTTCTATCAGAAATTTTTTCCAACTTTTATAAAAAGCCAGGCGCTTAAAAAGCAATGGCCAGGGTATATTGAAGATGCGTCTAAAATACTCCCTGAATTTTTTAGTAACGTTCCCAAATCAATCTACCTTATCGATGATGAATTCATTACGGAAAATTTAGAAGAAAATGGATTGGAAATTGAACATATGAATTTTTTTGATATAACGTTACCAACCACACAATTTAAGAAACAGACGAATGTTTTAGGGGTTATTGCTCATAAAATATGAGGAAAAGAGGCCATATATTCGCGCCTACATCTCCATGCCTCGTTGATTTTGGCGACTCCGGTCGAGGGCCTTCATTTCTTGAGAAAATTCTTTGACGGACTGGATTTTTGCGTCCAGGCGATCCAGTCTTTCAGAGCATGCGTCTCTGATGTCACGCGATCGGAGCGCGTCACGGCTTTGGAGCGCTGCGATCATCCCCTCACTTCGGGTAAGATTATTGCTCAGTCCTTCCTCCTTGATGCGCCCTAAAATAGCTTGCTGCTCGATCAGGCCACGGTAGATATCGGGGTTTTCTGCCATTTTTGGAGAATTGATGGTTTGCTTTATGTCTTGCCCCATAAGTTGGTCATGGGCCTTAATCGCTTTCTTTATGTGATCCAGATCAACAGGCTCAGGAACGCGGCCTGTTTTATCCCGGTGTATTAAAACGTGCTGCTCAAATTGCTTCAATTGAGCTTGGGTAAGGTTAGAAGCCTGAGCAAAATCCATAATATATCTGGGAGCAGTTTGTTTCTTTGACAGTTCTTCTCTGGCTTGTAGGGTAATTTGCTTTTCATCAATCTTTTTCTTGCCCGCTTCCAGTTTTTCTCTATAAAGTCGGCCTTCAATGGCTGTCAGGCGTTCCCCTTGCCAATAGGCTACACTCACTTCTTTCGCCGTGCCGGGGAAACGCCTGTTTTGTAGCATGAACCCCAAAGTGGCACACCAATCCTGATTGATGGGCAATCGTTCCTTTTCAAACTGTTGCCTTTTCAGGTTGTTGGATTCTAATTTTAGAAGACGTGCCTTTGCTTCAAGTTTTTCAGCCTCTGGGGAAGGCTGATCACAGGCGGTAGATTCAGAAGCCTTCAATCCTTTCTTCTCAGCTGGCGTTTCTTTGGGTTGGAGACTTGCCTGGTCTTTGAAGAAATCCCTCGACCTCATTTCTTCCGAATCTTCAAAGGATAAGAATTCTTCCTTAGTCCCTTTATCCTCTTGAGGACGATCCAAAACCTTATTGAAAATATCTCCTACAGTTACCTTGATCGCTGACCAAAAATCTTTACTTTTCTGGATTTTTTGCTGGTACCAGAGAGCGTCCGTATCTTCTGCCAAGAATTCCTGAATCTTATCGGCATCAAGGTAGTCAAAGCCTGACAGCTTGTCTTGAATGCGGGACAAGCGGTCAATGATTTTATCTCCCCGCCAGAAATCCAAGCTTGAACCAAACACCTGAAGGGTATGGCGGTGGCGGCTCATCCCTACATAAGACAAATTACGGTACTGCTCAAAGGAAGCCAACATTTTGACGTGATCAACCGTTACCCCTTGGGCTTTATGGATGGTGGTTGCCCAGCCATTGTCGATAAAGGGATATAGGTTTGGCGAAAAAGCAACGGTTCTTTGCTCATTTCCATCTAAAGCGACCTTGATCTTTTGTTGGTTAAGCTCGAGGATTGTTCCCAGGCTGCCATTTTTGACGTTCAGGCTATTGTTATTTCTTGTAAAGAGAAGCCGGTCTCCTTGGGCAAAGGTTCTGTCCTGGTGGGTAATCACCTCCTTGCCAAAATCGTCTTCGTCAATGCGCTGGGTCTTAAAAGTATAGTCTTTACCTGTAATGTTCCCCTGCTCGCGCATGTGGGCCCGGGCTTCTTCATTGAGCTTGTTGGCGTCCTTGTTGGTAAAAGCCAGCATCAGGTGAGACTGTTCCGATGTGCCTTGATAATCTTTAGCCCAGGCATTGACCATTTCTTGCCGCGTGCTATCCCTTGTATCCACAATATGCTCATAACTCATTTTACGTAATACAGATTCAATCTCTTTGAAGAGGGCAGGATTTGGAATCGGCGCTGCCTTATACTCAGCAACCAGGGAGCCCAGGGTTTTAAGAGTTTTAACATCCACGC
>CAZXMD010000088.1:0-7512 GCA_964641635.1 uncultured Candidatus Finniella sp.
TCAGCTTTATGCTCTTCAGCTTTATGCTCTTCAGCAGGTTTTGCTTCGTCAGCAGGTTTTGCTTCGTCAGCCTTGTGTTCTTCTACTTTAGCGGCTTCAGCGGGTGCAGCTTCAGCAGCTTTTTTTTCTTCTTTCTTGCTGTCGCAAGCAATTAGTGACAAACCAAAGAGTGCTGCTAATGACAAATGCTTCCAATTCATATCTATCTCCCTTAATCTAAGTGTTAACAATACTATCTATCCTCCTCATTATGGTGTCAGATAGTATTAATAGAAAGTTAAAGGATTCCTTCAGGAAAGGGCAAGGTTCATCAACACGCAACAACTCAAAATCTTGTCGACTGTGGCCAAATTACTTACAATTCTTTTGGGAGTTGTTTTTTTAATAGGGGGTATTGGTTTTTATCGTCTCCCATCCGATTGGGTTGAGCCTTCATTTCATTTGGTGTTGACAGAGACTCTTGGGCCTATTCAGGTCACAATCCCTCAAGCTCAAATGCGCTGGGGGGGATGGCGTCATCCTTTAGGAATTAATGTGAGCCAAGTGATCCTAAAGAAGGAAGAGAAGGGGTTAAGTTTAGAAATACCAAACCTACTCCTGTCTGTTAAAATTATGCCCCTCCTTTGGGGAAAGGCTGAAATTGGTCAGTGTTTTTTCGATTCAGCTAAATTTTATTCCAAAAGCAGGCTCTTAGGCGAGATTTCAGGTAAGGCCAAGAGACGTGGCGAAAAAGTATTGCTGCGGGCCAAATTTCAGAAGGTTGATGCGACTGCCTTGGTCTATCTTGTGAAAGATAAAAATTCTTCCCCTGACGCCTCCTTGCCCTTTGAGGGGTCCTTAACTTTAGAGGGAAGCCACAAAACGGGATTATCAAGAATTAACCTTGAGGGCAAAACCGGAGGGGGAAACCTATTGGCTCCTGAAATTTACCCTAACCCTGTCCACTTTGATAAAATTGAGTTTTCATTGATAGGAAGTGGGCAAACCTTAACATTGAGGGAATTCAGTTTGAGGAGAGGGGCCGCTTCATTAACTGTTCGAGGTTCTGTACATTCCCCGGTTTCCTGGAAAAATTTATATGAAAAGGGTGGGAAAGTTCAAGTGACTTTGGAAGGGAAAGGTGGGGACATTCCTGTAGATGACTTGCGTCTTTTGTGGCCTCATGGCTTGAGCCCAAAGCCGCGCCATTGGGTTGTTCATCAGCTCTCTAAAGGTACGGCAAATCATGTCTTTACACAAATGCAAGGTGCTATGAATTTTGATCCCGGGGGTAAAATGAGCCATTTCGAAGTCCCCCACATTCAGGGAGACATTGAAGCCAGCGGGGTTACGGTTAACTATTTTGGTAAGCTACCTCCTGTTGTTGACGTGAAAGGAACCTGCCATTTCACCCGTAAACAATTTTTTATTAATGCTGTTGGAATAGCGAATGGGATTCTCTTGAAAGCAGGGAAAATCGTGATTAATGATCTTCATGTTAAAGATCAGACGATCGACATCAAACTGGATTTGGAGGGGCCTGTCCGCAATAGCCTTGAAATTATTGATGCTGAGCCGTTGCGCTTTGCTCAAAAACTTGACCTTGATCCCATGCGCATTTCGGGATTGGCCAGAACCCACCTTCACCTGGCTTTTCCTTTAGAAACAGCCCTTGATTTAAACCGTATCCATGTGGAAGCGCAAAGTGAGATTAAAGAAGGGGGGATTTTATATGAAGCACAACTGGATGGGAAACCCGTCAAAATGGATCAAGGGACCTTTAATTTAGATGTGACGAAAAAATCATTGGAAATGAAAGGCTCTGGGCGCATTCAGGGTGTTGCGACTCAAGTTGAGTGGCAGGAGCATTTTGCTGATGTGGGTATTCCTTTCCGCCGTCAATTCTTATTAAAAGGAGATCTGGATTTAGGAGATTTAAAGAATTTTGGCGTTGAAGCATCTGACTATTTGGGTGGGCAAGCAGGAACGCGTATTCAATACACGGTTAACCCAAATGAGGTGGGGATTGTGGAGGGATTTGCAGACCTGACTGCTGCAGTTATGGTTTCCCCTATGCTATCTTGGCAGAAAGAAAAGGGTAAAGCTGCTCACCTGAAATTTAAATTACGAAAAGATCAGCATCAAGGGTCATTTATTCTTGATGAAGCCTCTCTTGTTGCTCCCGACTTAGCGATGGTCATTGGTGGAAAGGGGGGTACACAGGCTAATGTTTATCAAGTTGAACATCTTCAAATTGGCAATAGCGATCTTAAATCAACGATTCAATATGATAAAGAAGGCTTGCTTCAGGTAATGATTCGAGGGAAGGTTCTTGATTTATCTCACATCTTAGATGATTCAACACCCGAACCCCTCATAAAGCCGTCTCCTTCAAGAGACAGCAAAAAGAAATCTCAGATAAAAGTAAACCTGCTTCTTGATGAAGTGCGGCTTGGGCAAGGGAATGCGATCCGGCATGTAAGTGGTGAAATGCTTTATCAGTGGGATACGTTAACATGGGCAAAATTAAGGGGTAAAGCTCGTCATAATGAGGCGTCAATATCGTTAAATATGGTTCCCTTATCGAAAGATCGGCAGCAATTTACTCTGGAGTCCGGAGATGGGGGCCACCTTCTTGAAATGCTTGGAGCCGGATATGATGTAGAAGGGGGGCATTTGATTATTCAGGGCGTTAAGACCATAAAAGATAAAGGAAAAGAAATGAATGCCCCTAAGGATTGGGAGGTTGTTGGCAATATTAACATTGATGACTTTGTGATCAATAAGGCTCCTCTTTTGGCGCGTCTATTATCTGCCGCATCCCTTCAAGGAATTGTGAATATTTTTTCAGGACGGGGAATTCATTTTCGGAATGGGGAAGCTGAGTTTTCACTAACACCCGAAAGTCTTCATTTGAAAAAAGTTCGATTGGAAAGTCTGTCTATCGGATTGCTCTTGCGGGGTTCTATTGATCGGCTTCATCATAAGGTTAATTTTGAAGGAGAGCTCATTCCTCTGTATATGATCAATACTTTTTTGGCTCAAATTCCGTTGGTTGGCAATTGGATCTCTGGTGGACGGGAGGAGGGTATATTTATGACCAATTTTACGTTGACGGGAAATCGCCAAGACCCGGATTTAGCAATTAACCCGATTACCACTGTTACTCCAGGGTTGATGCGGGAATTCTTAATGTCTCAAGGAGCAAAGCCCGATGAAAAGGTGGGAAAAGGAGAAGAGGAAAAACAGAAGTGATTCTGTTCCGTCTTTCCTCCACTCCATTATTTTCGTCTCGTAATTTTGCGCACTAACAGGGCGAAGGCCCCATTTCCCATGACGTTGGCGCCGGTGAAAATTGGGTCTTGAATGATATAGATTGTCGTCAGGAGGCTCGCCATTTCAGGCGTTAAGCCTAAGTATTTTTGCATAATTGGCAACATGACAATAACTCCTCCACCGGGAATTCCGGCAACAGAAAACTTCGCCAAGCAAAAGTACACAACAAACAACAGATAGTTTTCAAAAGTAGGCAGAGGCATTCCTGACAGCCCCAACACGGCCAGGGCCAGGATCGGAATGGCCAAAGCGTCTCCCATCAAATGAATATTCACAGTTGTTGGAATCACCAGATCTGCAAATTGCTCATCTCCCATGTTTTTCTCTGTGGCGGCCAGGGTGACGGGCATGGTGGCGGCGCTTGACATGGTGGAAAAGCCCGTAATGCCTGCGGGCAACATATTGCGTGTGATTTCCAGGAAGCGACTTAAGCGGAATCTGCTCACGATGAAGTATAAAATGGTTATGTAAGCCAAAATAAGGAACCAGACAAGTCCGAATATATGTCCGGAACTTTTAATCAAAATCATCAATGTATCTTCGTAATCCATTTTTAAGATGAACCCGAAAACATAAACGGGTAATAGGGGGATAAAGGCCTTTTGCAGAAAGACGGTTACATAATGGCGCATATCCTGGGCTAGGGTTGTTATGGCCGGAACCTTGATAAAGCTAAAAATAAGGCCAACAGCGATTCCCAGCAATAAGGATTTATCCGGTGCTAAAATTTCAGGGATAGGGAGGGAAAATAAGGGGGTAACAGTTTCTTCAATTCCAGATAAGCCTGAAGTGTTCCCAAGGGTAAGCAACGGCAGAAGACTGATGCCAATTCCGTAAGATACAAGGACGGTAAAGGCATTTGATGCCGTGACAAGTGCCAAAATACTCAAAATAAGCAAAGGGGCGCGTTGTTCCATAGATAAAATGGCAGCGAGAATGTAGCTGAATATTACCACAGGCAAAACCCCCATGAGGATCTCGATTAACGCACAGCTTAAGGAAAAAAAGAAACGGATCGTCTCCAGATTAAGGATATCACTTAAGAAAAGCGCTGCAATAATGGCGATGATGAGCTGAACGGGTAAACTTTTAAGCACGGTTTTTTCTCTCTTATTCCTGAGATGGTCATTTGTACACAATATATGGGTTTTTTTAAGTAAAAAAGATTATTCCGCCTCAGGCGGATGATGATAGGGACGTAAAGAGGAATAAGTAAAACAACATACCGATGACCATATGCCCAAAAACACCTCAAATCAAGAAAATTCTTAAGTGTTTTTTAAGCCGGATTCTGTTTTATGATTTAGAATAAGTCCATAAGGGATAACCAGCTCTGGCAAATCGTCCTTTCCAAAAAAGGTGTGGTAGGGGGTTATGTGCGGCCTGTGTTAGAGGCCAGCGGAGCCAGCCCTTAAGCTACTCAGCCTTCTTTTTTGCGGTTCCTTTTTTTCCTTTTCCAAAACCACCTCTGCCGCGCTTAACGCCGGAGGCGCCTTTTTCAATTTTGGCATTCACGATGGCGACAGCCTCATCCAGGGTGAGGTTCAAAAAGTCGTAAGCCTTGGGAATGGAGGCAAATTGGTCCCCGAACTTTACGTAAGGGCCAAAACGACCCAGGCCCACACTTAAGGGAGCGCCAGAATCTGGGTGCTCTCCAATTGCAAAAGGTAATTTCTTCAGTTGAAGGGCCATTTCTAAGGTTACATCATCCGGCCCGGTTGCTGCGGGCAAAGAGACGCGCTTGGGTTTGGGGGCTTTGGATGCTTTTTTCTTAACAGGTTTCTTGCCTTTTTTGGGAGTGTCGCTTTCCTTTTCCTCTTTTTTAGCGGGCTTTTGAGCCGACACTGTTGTTTCATCTCCCCACTGGAGGTAATAGCCGTAAGGGCCTTTGCGTAAAGTGATGATCTCATCCGTGTCCGGGTCGTTTCCAACGTCCCTTGCAGGTTCTGGGGCAGCAGCGGCGGCTTCCTCCCCGGTTACGCTGAGGGGTCGAGTGTAACGGCACTCCGGATAATTTGAACACCCCAGAAAGGCGCCAAAGCGGCTGAGTTTCAAACTTACGCGGCCCGTTTTGCAGGTAGGACAGACGCGCGTTGATGCGTCTTCTCCAAACAGGTGGAAGCTTAAATCATGTTCCAGGCGGTCGATGACTTCTGTGGTACGCAAGTTTTGGGTCGCCTCAGCCGTTTCATGAAATGGGCTCCAGAATCGCGTCAATACAGCCTTCCAGGCAAGCTGACCTTGGGAAATTTCATCCAGCTCTTCTTCCAGTTTTGCCGTAAAGTCGTACTGAACATACTTGTTAAAAAAGTTGACGAGGAAGGTGGTGACCAAACGGCCGCGTTCTTCTGGAATAAATTGACGCTTCTCCAGACGGACGTAATCACGCTCCTGTAAAACATGAATGATGGGAACATAAGTAGAAGGACGGCCGATACCAAGTTCTTCCAGCTTTTTGACCAGGCTGGCTTCGCTATACCGGGGTGGTGGTTGGGTGAAATGCTGGTTCGGGGTAACTTCGCGATGATCAATCGCTTCTCCCATGGACAAAATGGGCAGAAGGCGGTCTTCCTCGTCTTTTTCAGAATCTTCATCCACCCCTTCTTGATAGAGCTTCAAGAAGCCATCAAAAGTCATGGTAGATCCGGTTGCGCGCAAGGTAATTTGCTTATCCGGTGAGGCCATCTCAACGGTCACCTGGTCAAACAAAGCGCTTTCCATTTGAGAAGCCACAGTGCGTTTCCAAATCAGCTCATAGAGCCTGAATTGCCCTTCGTCCAGATAATTGCGGACTTCTTCGGGATGGCGGGAAAGCTGGGTAGGACGAATAGCTTCGTGGGCCTCTTGCGCATTCTTTGATTTATTCTTAAAAACACGCGGGGAAGGGGGCAGATAGGGTTTTCCATAGGACTTTTCAATAAATTCCCGGGCGCTCGCGAGGGCTTCAACAGCAATTTGAATGCTGTCCGTACGCATGTAGGTGATCAAACCCGTCACTTCACCCCCGATTTCTATCCCTTCATACAGGCGCTGAGCAGTCTGCATGGTGCGGGAAGCGCCATAGCCAAGCTTCCGGGAAGCTTCTTGCTGTAGGGTGGAGGTGGTGAACGGCGCTGCAGGATGGCGTTTCGCCTGGCGCTTTTCTAAAGTTGAGACGGAAAAAGTTTGGGCACGAATAGCCTCACAGGCCGCTTCTGCCTGGCTTTGGGTGCCCAAATCGAACTTATCCAGCTTCTTCCCATTGAGGTGCGTTAAGCGTCCCGTAAACTTCTCATTCCGGGGAGTCATCAGTTGCGCGGTGATGGACCAGTATTCTTGAGGTTTAAAAACTTCAATCTCAGCTTCACGCTCCACCACCAACCGCAAAGCCACCGATTGAACCCGTCCTGCGGAGCGGGATCCCGGTAATTTCCGCCACAAAACCGGAGATAAGGTAAACCCAACCAGATAGTCCAGGGCACGGCGGGCCATATAAGCCTCAACCAGCTCCTGATTAATGGCTCGAGGATTTTCGAGGGAATGCTGTACGGCGGTCTTTGTGATTTCATTAAAAACAATGCGCTGAACATCCGTTTGCGGCGAAAGGGCGCCTTGTTCTTTTAAGACTTGTTGGACATGCCAGGCAATGGCTTCTCCTTCTCTATCAGGGTCGGTCGCGAGGTAGAGATGATCGGCGCCCCGAATGGCCTTGGCAATTTCGGCAATGTGTTTTTTGGAGCGATCGTCTATTTCCCAGGTCATCGCAAAGTCTTCATCAGGGCGAACGGAACCGTTTTTAGAGGGCAAATCCCGAATATGGCCAAAGCTGGCGAGAACGGTGAAATCCTTACCTAAATAACGATTGATCGTCTTGGCTTTTGCTGGCGATTCCACAATAACGACATTTTTCATAAAGTCCGAAGTCCTTGGCGGTTCAAGAGGGGCACACTGGTTTTTATTTTGCAAACCTTAAAGCCTATTAGCAAGGGATTATATAAAAGATCAAGAAAAATTTGCGAAAATAATCCTTCATCAAGGTTTTTGTGGAGAAAAGAAGAAACATTTAAGGTGCCAAAAGCACCTATGTTCTGTATCCTTTGCATGAAAGAACAATGTGGCTTTATCATCAAAGATATTAAGTGGAGAAGGAAGAATTCGGATGTTAAAAATTTTTGCCCATTTGTACTTTATCTTAGGCGCGTTTTCGGCTTTCGCTAT